>JAAZFD010000053.1 GCA_012511925.1 Clostridiales bacterium | reverse complement strand
GGTTATAACTTGAATGGGGGCATTTACTCTAATTCTTATCTCCTCTACCCTTGGATTTGAGCAAGCTAAGGAAATCGCCTGCTTCAATTTATTTGGGAAGTAAAACGATAATCCGCTATCTTTTATAATCGGGCTTGAGCTTATCAATTGCCTGTCCTCCTATCCTAAGAGATTCTATGAAAGGGAGTGTTACTTTATTACAGTATGGGTATAAAAATCTTGATTTTAACAATCAAAACTGTATAATAATATTATTATTAGGAGGTGCTTTTATGTTTGAATGGATTAAAGACAATATCGCAACATTGATTGTTGGCTCAGCAGTTTTAGTAATTGTGATTTTGGCATTTCTGAACTATATAAAAAACTCAAAGAAAGGTGGTTGTGCAGGCTGTAGCGGATGTGCATACAAGGAGAGTTGCCAAAGCTACAAAAAGAGCAAAAAGAAAAAGGATTAAACTTTCACACCAAAATAAACTACGACCCTGCGTTTGCAGGGTCGTAAAGTTTTTGGAGTTTACTTATTAGAAGAAACGACGATTCTTAATCAAGTCGGGGATATATTGGAACTCGTTGAACTCTTCGGTTGAACCGAAATCCCATACTTCTTCGCTAAATTCTTCGGGAAGTGTGTTGCCTTCAACGTTTTCATACTCGTATAGTCCTGAGTAAGATGGCATTCCACCATCTGGAACATAACCGATAATTATATCAGCAGGTCCAGTAACGTATTGGATTCCGCCACCACCGCAGTCAAATAAGAATATGTTATCCAAGGAGCCTTTGCTGCACCAGCCCATAATACCGCCAACAGCCATATCGCCTTTAATTATGTCGATAAGACCAACGTATGAATCATGAACAGTACCTTGTCCCGAGCCACCAATGAGACCTCCAATATAACGGAAAGAATAATAGTAAGCGGTTTCTGCATCATAACCAGAGTTGATACCGATTGCAGACCAACAATATTCAACGGTTGCAAAGTTTTTACCTACTACGCCTCCAATCCAGAATGAACCTTCGAGGTAGCCATAGAAACCAGAGCATGATACTAAGCCGGAACTGCTACCAGTGATACCACCGGCACCACCGCCACCCTGCTCGCCATTATCAAAGGTTTCACTTACGCCTATATAACCAA
Source organism: Clostridiales bacterium (assembly GCA_012511925.1). GTDB lineage: Bacteria > Bacillota > Clostridia > Christensenellales > CAG-138 > DUPG01. Next base: position 2,583 of record JAAZFD010000053.1, on the reverse strand, counting down.
GTGCTTGGCAATTAAGAATAATGCCATTGTCTTCGTTTCTGCCAGCTATAGCACCAACATTACGGAATCCGAAAATTCCCCAAGATGAGGTATCAGTGCCAAGTGCGGTCATTACGCCTAAGTTCTTGATTGTGCCTTCATTTGAAGAGAATAGTCCTACATTCGAAACAGATGAGCCGCTATCATAGTAGTCGCAAAGGAGGTTTTCGATGATAAAGCCGTTACCGTCAAATATACCTGTGAACGAGTCAAAGTCGTTACCCTGTTTCCAGCCGATTGGGATAAAGTTTGAATTGCCCATTGTTATGTCGTTCTTTAGAATGTAGTTTTTATCCAATCCATTGCGAACGTTGTTTACGCCCTTAGGAGTAGAAATTACTCTGAAGTCAACGCCCTCAGTGGTTACACATTCAAATACATTGAGAGTAACTGTAACCGTTGTAGGTCCGCCTTGAATAACGGTAACTGTAAGCGATTGTGATTCATCGCTAATTTTGTAGCCTTCTGGCAAATCAAGATTAGAGCTGCTAAATGTGGTTGTTTGATAAAGAGTTTTCTTTATTTCGCCAACATTTGATTCGTTTATGACGTCAAACAGCTTGATAGTAACCTCGCATTTATGCGCAGGAGTATCGCCCCACATAGCAGTTAAGATAACATCGTATTCAGGCATATTAAATGCACTGCCCGACTGGAAAGTATTATAATTGATATTAGACTTCCAACCCAAGAAAGGATGACCATCTTCTCGGAACGGAACGTTTGCAGGAATAGCAAATTCCTGACCTGCTTGGATTTCAGGCACATTCTCAGGCATACCTGTTACAACCTTGTCGGTGTCTGTCAAGAAGGTAATAGAGTAAGTGCCTTCAACGTTAGACCATTTTGCTGTTAATGTAACATTACTTGTAACAACAAAGGAATCGCCAGCTTGATAAATTGTATTATTAACGCTTGATTGCCAACCCAAGAACCTATAGTTCTGGTAGGACAACATGAATAGAGGGATTGTATATGACTGATTTTCAGCAACATATTCAGATAGAGGAACTTCGAGTTCAGCTTCTTCTATTCCGTCATTGTATGAAACTAAATAATCAACGTAATCATCCAAGTCTAAATCGATTTGTGCTGGGTTTACTTTGCCTACAACAATCAAAAGTATTGTTACCGCATCACCTGAATTAGTTTTGCCATCTTGATTTGCATCTGAAAGCAATACCTGTGCTCTGTTAAACGATACATAGCCTACAAAATATCTTAGTATCAATGTAGCATCGCCTGTGTTGACTGTGCCATCGCCAGAAACATCGCCAAGCCAATAGGATTGTAATGCCTTGGTGCTATTATGTGCGATATCATCGATAACAGCTGGAGCTGTGCGCATAGGACCCGGAGTAATTGCTTTGTTAAGTTTTCCGGCGGGTTTTAGATTCGCAAGCTCAGCCCTTTGCAAAATCCTCGATTTAAGCGAGGAATTGTCTTTTGTGTTTGTGAAGCCCGGTGTGAAAACCGAAATAATCATAAGTGCACAACAAACAAATGCAATAAGGCGTTTGCTTGAGAGGGGGAGGAGTTTTTTCATCTTTTTTTTCCTTTCTATTTTTGTAATGAAAATGTTCAGAAGCAGTATATGACTATATCAACTTCGTTCATTTTAATTATAATGCATTTACAATATCAATCAAGCAATTTTTTATTAGAAAAAAGCAAAAAATTGTGTGCGGAATAAAAATAATGGTAATTTCGCTCCATAATTTGAAATGATAGCCATTTGTAAAAATAACATAATATATTACAGATTTCGATAGCTGGAATATTTCTAAAATAAAAAGAAGGTGTTTTAATTGTAAAGAGTGTGCCAAAAAATTACCATGTTTATACTATTATTTATGTTTAGTTTGAAATACACGAGGTCTTGCTAACATTAAATAAAAACAGAATGAAAAAAATAGGGCGAAAAGTTCACACTTTCGCCCATTTTAGGAATTTACGAATGCATTTCTGATTTTATATCTCTCGCAAAAAGGGCATCAATAGCATCTGATATACGCATATCATTATAAAGTACATCGAATATGGCTTGGCAAATAGGCATTTGCACATCTAACTCATTCGCAAGGTTTACAACGGGTTTAACTGTGTAATACCCTTCGGCAAGTTTCTCGTATTTCTCGCCTAAAATAAAAGCCTCGCCAAAGCGTCTGTTTTGGCTATGTGTTGAAAAAACAGTTGCGGCATAGTCTCCTAAATGGCAAAGACCATAAGAAGAGATTGGATTTCCACCCAAGGCTCGTATCAATTTCGAAACCTCGTATGCACCCCTTGTCATTAAAGCGCCCTTAAGTGCGGACATGTTCATAGCATCGAGCATACCTGCAGCAATTCCAACTACATTTTTTGTTGCCGCTCCTATTTCGTTGCCAATAAGGTCGTTTCCATAGTAAAAGCGTATCAGTTTGCTTGAAAACTCATCTACAAGTGTTTTCTTGACAAAATCATCATCTGAATCGATTACCATGCAACCAGGTATGCCTTTTGAAAAGTCTTGAACATGACCAGGCCCTAACCAAACAGCTATGC
>JAAZFD010000052.1 GCA_012511925.1 Clostridiales bacterium | reverse complement strand
TATTAGCCCTGCTTTTTTATTGATAAAGTGAGCGAACATAAGAGTATCGCCCCTAACCGCTTCATAAGACGGTTTTTTATAGTATGACGAGGAAGCAAAGCTTGATTTGAATAAATTGTAAATATCCGTAAAAGTCATTGCAAACCTAAAGACTAACTGGTATAATTAAGGAAAGCAATATATAATAACTAATATTGCTAAGCATTTAGTACATCTCTTGGGGAGATGATTATAATTTATTTGGGGGGATTTTTTATGAAGAAATTCAAAAAAACATTGGCAATTCTATTGGTCGCACTAATGCTCATACCTTATGTTTTTGCACGAGCTGGAGTTGGCACACTTTCCGAAACCGCTATACCTGCACCAGTCAAAAGCAATGCTCTTGAATGGTTTGAACGAGAGCAAACAGGCGACGACGGCACAACAAATTGGGACTTTATCAGACCTGTAACGCACAAAACAGCCGTGCCAACGGGCTTCAAAGGCATCTATACAGCGCAAGACCTTGATTATGTTCGTCATGGATTATCTGTAAACTATATTCTGATGAACAACATTGACTTATCGTCCTTTAACGAACAATGGGAACCCATTGGCGACGATATGGAGACGGCTTCGTTTTCAGGGATTTTTGATGGGAATGGATATGTAATAAAGAATTTGAGTGTTACTCGCTCGTTTAAGCGGCATTGCTCTTTTGGAGTGTTTGGCTACGCAAAGGACGCTACAATTAAAAATGTCGGCTTTGTAGATGCAAAAGTCAACATTTATGCGCATTCATCATTTGTTGGGTTCATAGGAACGGGCGAATCAATACAAGTAGAAAATTGTTTCAGTAATTGCTTGGAAATAATAGCAGGCAGCACTGGTATGGCAATCGCAGGGGGTATAATTGGGCACCCAGGACAATCCTCCTCATTCACAAATTGCTACAACATTGGGTATGTCGGAGCAACCAGTTACACAGCCAGTGGTGCTTTTGCAGGAGGTATAATCGGAGGAGGAGAAAACAGCTCTGTCAATGTCTCTTATTGTTACAACTTCCGCAGAATAGTGGCTGCAAATGCGGGTTTACAGGACAAAGCGGGTATAGACACAGACGGTAGCTTTGCTGCTGCAGGCGGAATTGTAGGATATCTTTCGTTTGGTCGTTCAAACATAACTGATTGTTACAATGCTGGTTCTGCGCAAGCCATCGAATCTCTCAGCCAATCGGAAGAAGGTGCATATGCAGGAGGAATAGTTGGTAGAATTCTTTTACCTTCAGAGCAATCTTTTGACTATGCTGATATAAAGAAATGTCATAACATTGTTATCCCCGATTTTGAAATTACAGTGAACGACCCTGATTTTTACTCGGGTAAAGTTCATGCTAAGAGTGATAAACATGAAGATGCAGTAAGTTACAATCGTGAAAATGCTGGCGGAATAATTGGTGAGGGCTATGGTGTAAACATTGAGGAGTGTTCAAACGGCGGAGCGGTCTTTGGCGATTTAGCTGGTGGAATAGTTGGAAATGCATTTTACAGTCAAAGTGTGTCCGGTTTCTATTTTGGCGGAATAAATAAATGTTGGAACACAGGTAATGTCTATGGACTGGTAGGCGGCGGAATTGCAGGTTACTCACAAGTATGGATTATGAGGTGCAATAATTCAGGAGGAGCACGCTCGTATGGGATTACTGGTGGAATAGTTGGCATTTCAGAAACTTTAATTGCAGATTGCTATAATAAAGGAATAATAGCTTCAAAGGAAGGAATTATGGGCGGAATTGTCGGTCAATCTTCTGGAAATAGCCTTAATATTAGAGAATGCTATGTAGCCGGAACGAAAATGACATCAGTTGATAATGAAAATAAGATGGGTGGAATAATTGGCTTTGTTGATGAATCTTCAACCGATACAAGAATTACGAATTGCTATTACCTTGAAGGCTTTGCAGATGCTTCAAGCTACGGTGCAAATGTAACCGAAAGTAATGTTGTGGCACTTGCCAAAGAGGAAATGCGTACACAGGATGCCTATGTCGGTTTCAATTTTGAAAGTACGTGGGGAATAAACAATGGCATTAACGATGGTTTCCCATATTTACTGGATTTGAACAAAGTTTATACCATAACCTATTATGATGAGAGCGGTAGAATCATTTCAGAATTTGCTGTAGAAGTTGGCGAAGAAGAACCTACTGCGCCAGAGGCACCGACAAAAGATGGGTATGTGTTCATTCGCTGGGATGAAGAAATAGATGATAACGGTAATAAAACAATGACACCTGTTTATTCTCTGGCAGGGGATGTGAATGATGATGGCGTGGTGAATACAGGCGATGCGGTAATGATATTAAAGTCTTTTGTAGGTAGCGAAAACTTTAATGACCGACAAATGCTTGTTGCAGATTTCAATAACGATGGGGTGGTAAATACAGGCGATGCGGTTTCGATACTGTGCAACATTGTGGTAGTTGATTAGAATTGTAACAAAAAGAGCGGTGCAACACCGCTCTTTTAGAGTGTCGCAAAAGCGGGCGCACAATAGATACGATCTACGATTTTTGGATTGTTTTTTGGTTCAATAATGGTTTTTGCACCCTATTTTCCACCTTTTTGTCCGTATCCGAAAAATGTGCAGGTTAAGTTGGTTGTATCTAATGTTCCTATCTAACAAATAGGTTTATCGATATACTAAAAGAGCGGTGCCACCGCTCTTTTAAGCAATGCCCACCGCTCACAAAAAAATGGGGGTGAATGCAGTCCCCCATTTGGGATTATTTCTTCTCTGCCCTTGCTTTTTTCACACGCTCGGTTAAAAGCGGTAAAATCTTATTGAGGTCGCCAACCACACCGTAATCCGCAACATCAAATATGGGTGCAGATTCGTCTTTGTTTATAGCAATTATGATATCCGACTCCTCCATACCTGCAAGATGCTGTATAGCTCCGCTGATTCCTATTGCGAAATATACATTCGGTCGTACAGTTTTTCCTGTTTGACCAACCTGTAAATCCTTTGAAACCCAACCAGCGTCAACGCAAGCGCGCGAGCTACTTACAGTACCGCCAATAGCTTCTGCAAAATCCTCAAGAAGTTTGAAGTTATCGGGACTGCCAACACCACGTCCGCCAGAAACCAAGATTTTTGCATCGCAAATATTGCACTTAGATGCTTCATGCATGATTACATCTACTATCTCAACGTACTTTTCGTTGCGCTCAAATTTGGGATTGAAAGTAATAATCTCTGCTTTTTGCTCTGTTGGAGACTGCCTTTTCATTACACCGGGACGAACTGTAGCCATTTGCGGTCTATGCTCTGAACATAGAATAGTCGCCATGATGTTTCCGCCAAAAGCAGGGCGTGTCATACGCAAATCGCCAGTTGATTCATCTATTTCCAAGCCTGTGCAGTCGGCTGTTAACCCTGTTTCAATGCGTGCCGAAACTCTGGGAGCTAAATCTCTGCCTATTGCGGTAGCGCCGAAAAGCACTATTTCAGGCATGAACTTGTGAATTATTTCGGTAATCGCATGAGCATAAGGCTCGGTTGTATATACCTCTAATGCTGGGTCGTCAACAACTATAACCTTGTCAGCGCCATACGCAGCAAGCTGATTAGCCAAAGAAGATACGTTTTTGCCAAAAAGCATTGCCGTAACGCTGCTGCCACGAACGCTTGCCAACTCCTTAGCTTTACTTACCAACTCAAACGAAACTCCGCTTATTTGCCCATCTACCTGTTGGGCGAATACATATACACCATTGTATTGTTCTTTCATTTTTTACACCGCCTTTTCAGATAACTAATTTTTCACGAAGTTTGCCTTCGATGTAATTGACAGCATCTTCAACATCAAGCAACTTCTTTTAACCTGCAGCTTTCAAGCTTTTGGGCAATGAAGCCGCAACACATATCGGAGAGCCTTTCAGACCGATTTTCGTATCGTCAACAGTTACGTCTTCACGCTTCCAATCCGTAACTTCTGTGTCGTATGCATCGAAAATACCGCCTGGGGTCATATATCTGGGAGTGTTCATCTCGCCCAATACGGTAATAAGGCAAGGCATTTTCACCTTCACTGTGTGAAACCTATCCTCATACCAACGCTTAATCGTGATTTCTTTGCCGTTTACTTCAATATCCTCTGCGCATGAAACGTTTGGGATTCCTAAATGCTCGGCAATCTGAGGTCCAACCTGTGCGGTATCGCCGTCAATCGCTTGCCTGCCTGCTAAGATTAAGTCAAAATCAATCTTGCTTAGAGCTGCTGCAAGGGTAGTGGAGGTTGCTAACGTGTCTGCTCCGCCAAATGCTCTGTCTGTAAGCAAATACGCCTTGTCAGCGCCCATTGCCAACGCTTCACGCAATACAGCGTCTGCCTGCATAGGACCCATTGTTATTACGTGCACTTCTGCTCCGAGCTTATCTTTGATTGTTAATGCTGCTTCCAATGCCGCTTTATCATCAGGATTCATTATGCTTGGTATTCCCTCACGAATAAGCGTGCCAGTCTTGGGGTCTAACTTAACTTCTGTAGTGTCGGGCACTTGTTTAATACATACTGCAATATTCATGTGTTTTCTCCTTTCCTTATTTGAGGATTGAGCCAGAGATAACCATACGCTGCACCTCAGATGTGCCCTCGTATATTTCTGTAATCTTGGCATCACGCATCATGCGCTCAACTTCATAATCACGCATATAACCATATCCACCATGCAACTGAATGCACTTGTTTGTAACCTCTAAAGCCGTTTCAGATGCATATAACTTTGCCATTGCAGCTTCGGTGCTGAATCGCTTTTGGGTGTCCTTAGCCATTGCCGCCTTATAAACAAGCAATTTTGCCGCTTCAATCCTTGTAGCTAAGTCTGCCAACAGAAATTGTGTGTTTTGGAAATACGAAATAGGCTTGCCAAACTGCTTGCGCTCTTGTACATAAGCAACTGTTTTTTCGAATGCACCCTCTGCAATTCCCAATGCTTGAGCCGCAATCCCAATACGTCCGCCGTCTAAGGTCTGCATTGCTATTCCAAAACCCTTGCCCTCTTGACCTAATAGGTTCTCTTTGGGTATTCTGCAATCTCTAAAAATCAACTCATAAGTGGATGAACCCCTTATGCCCATTTTCTTTTCCTTAGTTCCGAATGTGAACCCAGGTGTGCCTTTTTCAACGATAAATGCGCTTATTCCACGAGTACCCTGTGTTTTATCTGTCATAGCAAATACGATGTATGTATCAGCTTCTTTGCCGTTGGTAATGAATATCTTGGTGCCGTTAAGAATGTAATCATCACCGTCTCGTGTTGCCTTTGTTTGCTGACCCGCCGAATCCGTGCCTGCTCCTGCTTCCGTCAAGGCAAATGCGCCTAAGTGCGTTCCGTTAGCCAATGGAACAAGGTACTTTTGTTTCTGCTCGGGTGAGCCAAACTTCAAGATTGGGTCGCAAGCCAATGAAGTATGCGCAGATACGATAACCGAAGTTGTTCCACACAGTTTTCCCAGTTGCTCTACGCACATAACATAGGTAAGGGTATCACAGCCCTGACCGCCGTACTCCTTGGGTACAGGAATACCCAAAAAGCCGTACTTCTTTAGCTTTTCTACTGTTTGGGTTGGAAAAGACTCGGTTTCATCAATTTCGCAAGCGATAGGTCCAACTTCTCTTTCGGTAAATTCACGAAATAGAGTCTGAGCCATCATATGTTTTTGGGAAAGCTTAAAATCCATTGTTTTTCTCCTTATCTCTTTTTTATATATTTTTAGCTCTTTTCAAAGCCAGATTATAACCATAATTAGTAATATCTCTCTATCACAAGTTTACCCATTTCCTTTAGCTTTTCGGCAATGCGTTTAACAGTTGCTTTGCGTACCTGCACACCTACTTGCTTAAACAACAGCTCATCATGTGCTGTATTTGCTGCATTTCCAATCATTAAATGAATCATATCGGCTTCATTCAGCATTAGGCAAAGGCGTTCAGCGGTTGAGCTTCCGGTTAGGCGTTCTTTTGGCTCGTCTAAAATGTTATACACCTGTCCAAGCGTGATTGCACCCTCGGTTACTAAATCAATTCCTTCAATCCAGTATTCGGGAGGTTGACCAAATGCGTTACCGGGGGAAAGCATTACAACTTCTCTTTTAAGCTCTCTTGCGATAATATCCGTTGTTGTAGAGCCGCAAACAATCTTTAGCCCTGGGCTTTTTATAAAATCATGAGCATACTTGCTATCCATAGCACTTCTCGAAGGCGGACCCGTAAGTAGTGTTAATTCCTCCGCTTCTCTACAATGGAGTAGGGCAATCGTTGTGTCATCTCCCAAGGTTCCGCCTGAAACGCTTTTGCACATTTCAAGAAGTCGCTCGGGTAGCTCTTCTGCTTGGTCTTCGCTTTTGTAATTTTTATTTATAAAGCTCGCTACGCCCTTTGAACCGATTCCAAAGCTACTGCCCTGTGCCAGTCCTGCTTGACTTACACCGTCTGAAAACAATAAAAGCGAGTCGTCCAACTGAAGAGTTCCCATCACTTCGCCTATTGCTTCAAAGCCTGTGGTGTAAAACCTCGGCATTAGCGAAATAGCAGTATTGTTTTTGATAAGTACGGGGTTTGGCGCTTCGTAAATGTATGCGGTAAATTTCCCGTCTGGAAGAATATAAACCGCAGAAAAAGCAGCAAAGGGAATGTTCTCTGTGCGTGCCCTATGCATTGAAGCAACTATGGTTTCTGCTGCTGCACGAACCGAAACACCGCCACGAATAAGTCCTATCATTCGGTTAGCTGTTGAGATAGCAGCGATGTTTGCATATATTCCCGAACCGATACCATCACAAAGCACAAAAACGGTTCCTGCGGCAGTTCTTTCACGAACGCAAAAGTCGCCACAAACGGAATACCCCTTTTTGTTATCTTGTACGATTATATCGTCAAAGAACTTCATTTTTCCGTATCGCCGCCTTCTTTTTCATAAAGCCCAATCAGCCGCTTTGCAATCTTTTCACTCTCTGCCGCACTCTTGCCCAAGTAATGTGCCATTTCTTGCGAAAAACGCACCTGATGGTCTAAAAACTCTCTTGCGTGTTGCAATGTTTGAGCCTTTATTGTATCTAAATGCCCAGAATCAAATGTCAGCTTTGAAATATCGGAGTAAATACCTACATACTGCCCTTCATCACGCAAGGGGTAAAGGATTTCGTGATACTTAATGCCATACTTCACTTGCATCGATTCGTATTGCTCTAATTCACCTGATTGTAAGTGCTCAAACCCTTCGGCATTTACCAAGTATGATATGCGCCTACCTAATATGCCGTTGTTGCACATAAACATTCTTTGAAATGCAGGGTTCATCTTTATCATGCAAAGCTCGCTGTCTAATATTACAACACCGTTTGGAGTCGTTTCAATTATTTGGTCTGTGCGCTGCTGTGCAAGTCGCCTCATATATGGAATGCACATTTCAGGCTCTGCCATGCCACGCACTACCGCTACGGCATTTTCTACGCAGCTTTTATAGCCGCAAGCACCGCAGTTAAGTTGATTTTTGGGGTCGCTCTTGCCTGTACTCTCAAAAATCTTTTGAATCTCGTTAATGGAGATTTCTTCAATATTTTCCTTTACATGAACGAACTCCGCCTTGGAGGGAATTTCCTCGAACCTTGGAGGGTCTTTTTCGCTTTTCTTCGATTCAGAATAACGAATCACGTTATCCCTGCGTTCGAATGTATTACCATGGGGGTTTTCACCATGCGTATCTGTAAAGCAAGGACCGTTAATACAGCCGCCCTTGCAAAACAAAGGCTCAACTAACTTGCCCTCAAAGTTGGGTTCACCAGAAAACAGCGATGCTATTTCCTCTGCGCCACTCACATGAATTACATTTGCTTGAGTTCCATCGCTAAATATTCCGCCTGTTTTCAACATACCGCCCAGTATCGGGAAAAGCCTTGCATCTCCGATATCAGAAACCCTATCAAAGCTGCTTTCTGTGCAGTTTTCAAGTCTTATTCCTTCTTGACGCAGCCATTCATCAAGCTCTTCAAAGGTGAGAACCTCGTCTATCGCACCCTTGTTTTCGGGTCTTGTTATCTCCTGCTTTTTTGCAGCACATGGACCTATGAACACAACGGCACAACCAGGGTATTTAGCCTTCAGCATTCGACCATGTGCAATCATAGGTGATACAACGGGTATTAGCGCATCGATATACTCGGGTTCGTATTTTTCGATATAATTGACAACGGTGGGGCAGGCAGAG
>JAAZFD010000051.1 GCA_012511925.1 Clostridiales bacterium | reverse complement strand
CACCAGCTATTACGGAGTTTGCGTCCATATCTATGTTGAAAAGAATTTCAGCAACTGCCAGAGGATGCGTAAAATAAGGCTCGCCAGATTCACGCACTTGATTTATATGCAACTTTTTTGCATATTCAACTGCGCTGACTAACCTTTCATAATCCTCAGGTGAGTATTCTAATTTGCTTCTTTCCAACAGCGTGGGCATAATTCCTCCGTTAAGCGTTTTACTATATATACGGTATTATAAATTGCGATATTCGCATAACATATATCGCTTCATCTATGTGCAAACCATATAATTCGTGAACGCTGTATTTCTACATTATACGCAATTTGTCAAGCAAAAGCCAATGTTTTCGAATATGGGAGGTTGTTTTCTAAGAGGACACCAGAACTTCACAATATTTTGCTAAATTTTTTAATTATTAACCTCGCTTGCATTGCAAAAAAATGTGTGCTACTATAATATATGGAAATTTGTGTGTAGGAGGATTTTATGATTAACTCGATGACCGGATTCGGCAGGGGTTCTGCCAACTCAGACGGACGTAGCATTACGATAGAGCTTAAAAGCGTAAACCATAAATATCTCGATTTGAATTTTAGATTACCTCGCGCGTTGAATTATTTGGAGGAAATGCTAAGAAGCGGAATATCGTCAAAGATTTCTCGTGGACATATCGATATCAACCTTTCCTACATAAATAGCAGGGAAGATGCAAAAACCATTTCCGTTGATAATGTGCTTGTGGGACAATATGTTGAAGTTGGAAATTCAGTAGCTTCAAAATTTAGTGTTGAAAACGATTTTACTGTAGCTACGCTTTTACGCTTCCCCGATGTGGTAACGATTACGGATTCCGAAGAAAACGAAGAGGAAGTAAAAAAAATTGCGACTGAGGCACTAAAACAGGCACTTACAGAGCTTATTGCAATGCGTGAGCGTGAGGGCACAAACATTTTCAACGACATTCAGGGCAAGGTAAAGTATTTAGAGCTTATTCACAAGCAAATGCAGGACAGGTCGCCCTTGGTTATCGCTCAATACAGCCAAAGATTACACGAGCGCATAAGCTCATGGCTAACCGAAATTGAGGTTGATAGGTCAAGGGTTGCAACAGAAATCGCATTGTTTGCCGACAAGGCGAGCATTGACGAAGAGCTTGTTCGAATTAAATCACATTTGTACGAATTTAACACAATGCTAAATTCTACCCTACCCATAGGCAGAAGCATGGACTTTTTGACTCAAGAGCTAACGCGCGAGTTCAATACCATAGGCTCAAAATCAAATGATTCGGATTTGGCAAGATTGGTTATTGCCGCCAAAGCCGAGGTAGAAAAAGTGCGTGAACAGGTGCAAAACATTGAGTAATGCAAGCAAAACCGTTCATATCGGTTTTAATAACTCAGTAATAACGGAAAAAATCATAGCCATAGTGAACCCAGATTCCAACCCAACTCGCCGCATTATTAACGATGCACGAAGCAACGGAAATTTGGTTGATGCGACAGAGGGTAGGCGCACTCGTGCTGTGCTGGTTATGGATGGCGGGCTTATTGTGCTGTCGGCTTTGATGCCAGAAACAATAGTTGCACGAATTGAAGCGCATACTATAGATACTTCAATGAAAGAAAAGGAGAGCTAATATGGATACAATCCCTGTTGCAAAGCGTGAAGGCGTTTTGGTCGTTCTTTCGGGTCCCTCGGGAGTCGGAAAAAACACCGTTCTAAATGTAGTTGCAAAGTTGGATTCTAATATTTTGCTTGGGATTTCTGCAACAACACGCACGCCAAGACCGGGCGAAACCGATGGTGTAAACTATCTTTTCAAAACAAAAAAAGAGTTCGAAAGAATGATTATAAACGATGAGCTTTTCGAATTTGCAGAGTACAACGGCAATTATTACGGCTCGCCCAAGCAGGAGGTTCAAAATTGGATTGCTATGGGAAATGCGGCAATAATAGAGATTGAGGTACAAGGCGCAAACAAGGTAAGGGAGAAGTATCCCGAAGCGATTTTCATTTTCTTAGCCCCTCCGTCCATGAAAGCGCTTATAACTCGTTTAAGGGGCAGAAATACCGAGAGTGAAGATAAAATCCAAGCAAGATATAAAACCGCTTGCTATGAGATAACTCAAGCGTATCATTATGATTATATCGTTATAAACGACGATATTCGAGAAGCGGCAAGTGAGGTTGTGCAGATAGTACATTCCGAGCTTATGCGTGTGAAGCGAAATAAGTCGACTATTGATTTCTTCATTGAAGAAACAAAGCAAGATTGCAAAGAATAAAGGAGAAAACTATTATGATGAACAAGCCACCGATTATTGAATTAGAGGAAAAGGTAGGAAATAGGTACCTGCTCGTATCTGTTGTGGCTAAAAGGGCGCATCAGCTTATGGACGAATATGAGAACTGTGCCGACAACCAAGCGCTTGTTGAAGCGATTGAGGAAGTATATAACGACGAGGTTATCGTAGTAGCACAATGAAGGTAGTATTGGGCATAAGCGGTTCAATTGCCGCTTATAAATCCGCAGAAATAATACGATTGCTAAAAAAGCGTGGCGCAGAGGTAAGGGTTATTCTCACAAAAAGCGGTGCGGAATTTATTACGGCTAAAACGCTTGAAACGCTTTCGAATTATCCTGTTGCCTGCGATATGTTTACTAAGATTGACAACTACGATGTGGCGCACGTTTCCTTGGCGAAATGGGCAGATGTTGTATTGGTTGCACCTGCAACGGCAAATATAATATCAAAATTCGTGTGCGGAATTGCAGACGATATGCTTTCCACTACCCTTTTGGCGGCAACAAACCGTGCAAAAATCGTGTTTGCACCTGCTATGAACACTCAAATGTATGATTCACCGCAGAATCAGCTAAATATGCAAAGGGCGCTTGAGATTAACGCAGAATTTATCGAGCCGGCATCAGGCGAGCTTGCGTGCGGCGATATAGGTCGCGGGAGAATGGACGAGCCTATAAACATAGTAAATGCACTTTATGATATGCAGGAGAACAAATTAGACCTTGTAGGCAAGCGCTTTTTGGTTACAGCAGGCGCAACCATTGAGCCTATTGACCCTGTGCGTTACATTACCAACCGTTCAAGCGGTAAAATGGGGGTAGCTATAGCAAATGCAGCGGCAAGTCGTGGTGCTGATGTTACTTTAATAATGCGGCGAGACACTACTCATAGCATACACCCGAATATAGAGCTTATCGAAATACTTACGTCTGAAACTATGTACGAGGCGGTACACGCTTGTATTATTGGCACAGATGTGTTTATTTCAGCGGCAGCACCCGCGGATTTTACGCCCGAAAGCTATTGTGAGCAAAAGATTAAGAAGCAAGACGGCGAGCTTGTTTTGAAGCTGAAAAAAACCGAGGATATTTTGAAATCGGTAGCTAAAATCAAGGGCAATCGAATTCATATAGGCTTTGCTGCCGAAACCGAGAACCTATTCGAGAATGCCGTAAAAAAGCTAAAATCCAAAAACCTCGATATGATTGCCGCAAACGATGTATCACAAAGTAATTGCGGCTTTGGCTATGACACTAACGCAATAGAGCTGTTTTTCCCCGATGGCACGCATACAAATAGCGGTTTGCTAAGCAAAAAAGAGGTTGCGCATTGGCTTTTAAACCATGCGGCAAAGCTGTTTAAATAATAAAGTTTTTTTTCTAACATATATTTCATATCGATAGCTAAAACTAAGAATTGTTCTTGTCCCTCTCGCATATAATAAAGAAAGAAAATCGGAGGGCGACCCATGAAAAAAAGTAATCATGTTTCACAGTTATTAACCAATGCAATAATAATACTTATGATTGTCGCACTATATTTGATTACGAATAGCCCTCAAAAAATTGTAGCAACCAACACTTGGATAAAATATCGTGGCGATAGCAGTAATAATGAAGTCGCTTTACAGTTTGCGGTATATTGGAACGCAAATGCGCTGAAGGACACGCTAAATGTGCTTCACGAGAGCGGAGTTAAGGCAACATTCTTTGTTTCGGGTGAGTGGGCGGCAAAAAATCCTATTGCGCTGAATGAAATCTACAACCAAGGGCATGAGATAGGCACTTTGGGTATGTATGCGGATTCTACAAACGAAAATGTTCCGCTTAACGATTTAATATGGGGCTTAGAGCAGTCGATAAACAATATTAAGGCGGCTTGCGGAGCGAAGGTGCGGCTGTATTACAGCGGTTCAGTGCCAGCGTTAAAGGCTTCTAAGGCTGCAAAAGCGCTTGACTTAGAGTGCATTCAATGTACAATAGATTTATTGTGCTCAAGAGGTAGTGCGAACGATATTTTAGAACGCTCAAAAACCGCTAATGCAGGCAGTATTGTTCACCTAACCCCAACCAAGGAAGCATTGCTCGCATTGCCGGATATAATTAAGCAGTATGAGAGTGCAAGTTTGAAAATCATAAGCACAGGCGACTTGATAAATAAGTAAAAACAGAAATGAGGTAGAAATGATTTTTAGTGAAGTAACAAGCAATGGAATTAGAGTTGTAGGCGAGATAATGCCTTCGTATCAATCGGTATCCTTGGGAATATGGGTGGCGGCTGGTCCTATTTACGAGCAAGACGGCGAGCGTGGAATATCCCATTTCATAGAGCACATGCTTTTCAAGGGAACAAAAAACCGAACAGCCGAGCAAATAGCCATTGAAATGGACATGCTTGGCGGAAATCTTAACGCATTTACAGCCAAGGAATGTACTTGCTTCTATGTAAAGGTGTTGGACAAGCATCTTGCGGTAGCGGCAGATATATTAAGCGATATGCTGCATAATCCTAGGTTAGATAAAGAGGATATAGAGCGTGAAGCAGGCGTTATATGCGAGGAAATTCTTATGAATGAGGACTCGCCCGAGGACGTAGCACACGAAAAGCTAAACTCAATCTACTATGAGGGTTCACCGCTTGCATTACCTATTTTGGGTACATACGATAGCGTTAGGGCAATGACAGATGATGATATGAAGAAGTATATGAGCAGAATGTACACTCCAAACAATAT
>JAAZFD010000050.1 GCA_012511925.1 Clostridiales bacterium | reverse complement strand
GCCCCGAGGCAGCGAAAGACGAAACAATATGAAACATAATGTTGATGCCGACGGGCGAGTTTTTTACTCGATTAAGTCCAATGGCAAGCTATACAAATACTATGAGGATGAGCCGATTTACCCGACAGATGTTTGGACAGACATAGGGCATTTACACCAAAAGGACAGCGAAAGGGTGAATTACCCAACCCAAAAGCCAAAGGAATTGTTGCGAAGAATTCTTCTTGCCTCGTCTTACGAAAATGCACTCGTTTGCGACTTTTTCTCAGGTTCAGGCACTACGGCAATAGTGGCAGAAGAGCTAAACCGGCGATGGCTTGCGGTGGACTCCTCGCCCTTTGCGGCGTTCACATTGCGAAAACGGCTAATTGATTTACATTCAAAGGGTGGGCTTTTACTCGCTAAGAATTCAACAGCATTTGAATATCAAAAGCGGCTCAACAAATTAGACTTAGGAATTCAAACTAACGAAAGCAATTCGCTGATTATCACAAGCAAAAATGAAAACAAAATCGAGCAAGCAAGCATAGGCTTCATTGAAAACGAAACTTTTTTTCCCACGAAACACATTAGCCCAAACAAAAATGCCCAAATTTACTTTGGCGGTTTAGATGAAAATTCGGTCGTGCATATAATCGATTCAGGCGGCAAGCACGGCTTTTATCGCATTCGCTGAACAAGCAAAAATGAAAATAAAATCGAGCAAGCACAGGCTTCATAGAAAACGATACTTTTTTTCCCACGAAACACATTGACACAAACAAAAATGCCCAAATTTACTTGGCGGTTTAGTTAAAAAATCGGTCGTGCATATTATCGATTCAAGCGGAAAACAAGGCTTATTGGCATCGGTTAAGCAGGCTTATTGGGTTTGTAGCTATCCTTTAACCCGACGGTGCAATTATACGATTCGGTTTTTGAATCCTTTATAAAATAGCCAACCCGCATGAACTGAAAATGCATATCATGTGGACAATTCAAAAGTGCAGGCTCGGCAAAGCCGTTTAGAACCTCGAGCGATTTTGCGTTTAGATTGTCTATGAAATCCTCGCTATCTGCGCTTTCATCGTTCATTAAATTACCATACATATTCAAAACAATAGGTTTAGCTTCGTGAATAGGAACCCAATGAATGGTAGCTTTAACCTTGCGGTCGCTCATTCCACTTTTCGTTTCGGGGTCATAAGTGCAAAGCACCTCTATGATTTCTCCGTCAGAATCCTTCACAAAATCAACACATTTAATTATGTAAGCACCCTTCAAACGCACCTCGCCATCGGGTTTAAGCCTAAAAAACTTCTTTTCTGGCACTTCCATAAAGTCTTCACGCTCTATGTAAATGTGCTTTTTTATATTGATTTTATGTGCGCCTGCATCTGCATTCGGAAGGTTCTCGATTATTACCTCCTCGCAAAAATCATCAGGCATATTCGTTATAGTAACCTTTAGCGGCTTAGTAACAACCATGTATCTGTGGGCCGTTGCGTTCAAATCCTCACGAACACAATGCTCAAGCATAGCAGCATCTACTACCGAATCCGCCTTGGCAACGCCTATTCTATCTAAAAAGTCTTTAATCGCAAAGGCAGTGTAGCCTCGCCTGCGCATTCCGCAAAGGGTAGGCATTCTCGGGTCGTCCCAACCGCAAACATAGTTTTCCTCAACAAGCCTGCGCAAATAACGCTTGCTCATAATTGTATTCGTCATATTTAGCCTTGCAAACTCGACTTGGCGAGGGTGATTGTCAAAATCGCAATTTTCAACAACCCAATTATACAACGGTCTGTGCGACTCGTATTCAAGTGAGCAAAGGGAATGTGTTATTCGCTCCACAGCATCTTGAATGGGGTGTGCAAAGTCGTACATTGGGTAAATGCACCATTTGTCGCCAGTTTGATGGTGGATTTGATGCAGAATTCTATACAATGCAGGGTCTCTCAGGTTAATGTTCGGAGAAGCCATATCGATTTTCGCCCTCAATGTGCAAGCACCGTCAGCGAACTCACCGTTCTTCATCTTTTCGAAAAGCTCAAGGTTCGTTTCAACGCTTCTGTCCCTATGGGGACTATTTTTGCCCGGCTCGGTTAAAGTGCCTCTGTATTCACGCATCTCATCTCTCGACAAATCGTCAACATAAGCTAAGCCCTTTTTTATGAGCAAAACAGCCTTTTCATAGCAAACATCGAAGTAAGATGAGCCAAAAATCAGTTTGTCCCACTCAAAGCCCATCCAGCGAATATCCTCTTGAATCGCATCCACGTACTCAACATCCTCTTTTGCAGGGTTTGTATCGTCAAAGCGCAGATTGCACTTGCCGTTGAATTTTTCCGCCATTTTGAAATTTACATACATAGCCTTGGCATGACCTATATGCAGGTAACCGTTAGGCTCGGGTGGAAACCTTGTTTGAACAGGACTTTTTCCTCCCAAATCCTCCTCGATAATCTCCTCTATAAAGTTCTTGATGTCTGGCGTAGCTTCCATTTTTGGTTCTCCTATTTTATGTATTACTGAATATTATGATGTCTAAATCCGAATTTGTCAATCAGTTACAGTTTTCATCGGCTAAAATGTGCTAATTAGCTAAAAAGCTATGGAAAATCTGAAAATAATAAGCTATAATTGTTATATGTGGTACGGG
>JAAZFD010000049.1 GCA_012511925.1 Clostridiales bacterium | reverse complement strand
TGCTACCCTTGATATAGCCTATTATGAAGCTGTTTGTGATAATAAACCAAAGCGTTTGAAAGGATATGCGCCTGCGTGTTTGAATTTTAACCTTGTTTCCCCCACGCTTATATGTTATCAGAAAAACAAGCAAAGCAACGAGCAGAACCGCAAAAGCACCGAAAGCAAAGGTATTTTGATATACATAGCTGCAAATTTCACCGAGTATGGGGGCATAGCCTGTAGCGCCGCCGATAATCTTCGCATTGCTTGGCAAATATGCCTTTTCGGTAAGACGAATTTGGTTGTTTGCCACATACGCAACAACAGAAGATGTATTTGCCGCTGTGGGTTTTATGAATACAAGGCTACCGTTTGGCAGGTTGCATTCGTCTATTGATTTTTTAACCGCAAATGTTGTTCCGAATAAACCAAACGAGTTGTCCATCTGCATTTTCGCAAAAACCATACATAGCACAAACAGGACTAACAAAAGCGCAAATACCACGCTTCCGATAATCCTGATTGCTTTTAGGTTTTTTGCGTTCTCAACCAATTCCTATACACTCCAAACAAATCATTACAGCCTTTTTTAGCACGATGGCGACTTCGTTTCTATAAGCTCCTATCGCCACAAAGGCTATGCCTGTTACAAATGCAAGTATGGTGAAAACAATGTGTCTTCGTTTCATTTATCCTTCCAATAAGCCGTCTATTATGGCTGCCCATTTCTCATAGCTTTTTGCGCCAACGATAACCTTTACAACATTGCTGTTGCTGTCAACAAAAAGCGTTGTGGGAACGCTGCTGATACCATATTTAGTAATTATCAAATCGTTCAATGTTTGCGACAACTTGATATTCCTGTAATTAGCGTTGTTGCTTGCTAAAAGCCCTTCGGCTTCTTCAATAGCATTCGGGTTTTCTAAGTCTATAAGCAAGCCTATAACATCAACTCCCTTACTTTCATAGTTTCTGGCTATGTCGCCCAAATGCCCCAACTCGCCAATACAAGGATTACACCATGTTGCCCAAACATTTATCATGGTTAGCTTGTGGTCTGCAAATTCTGTTGAATGGTAGCCTGTGCCGTCAAGTTGCTCTGCGGCAAAGCTCGGTAAAGTGTCTTTGTTTTCTGTTGGGGTTTGGGTAGGCGTTGTTTGAGGAGCCTGCGTAGGTGTTACCCCATTATCAATAGTGCAAGACATAGCAAAAAGCGTCATGCTAACAATAACAAGTACAAAGATTTTTTTAATTATCAGATTCATATACTTCCTCTTTCATATATTTTTTACAAGTATAGCACAGCGAAATCGCAAATACAAAGGTATTATCTGCGCTTTTTGGTAACTTGATTACTAAATATTACTCAATAACCATTTGTCCTATTCTTTTCATACCATTGAACCTATCGGCTGATGTGGGTATAATACAATAGACTATTTTTAGGAGAGCAAACTTTGAAAACAATCTACGCATTGGCAACACCGCTTGGCGGAGCGATAGCAATAATAAGAATATCAGGCAATAAAACACTCGATGCCTTGCAAAAAATATTTACGGGTGAGATAGCACACTCCAAGGTTTCGTACGGAAAAATTGTTTCGGGCGATTGCGTGTTGGACCATTGTATGGCTGTATTTTTCAATGCGCCAAAGAGCTTTACAGGCGAGGATATGGCGGAAGTTTATATTCACGCAAGCAGGGCTGTTGCCAATTCTATATTCGATTTGTTGAGCGAATATGGGCTTGAGCCTGCTTGTGCTGGTGAGTTTTCAAAGCGTGCATTCGTGAACGGTAAAATGGACTTAGCACAAGCTGAAGCGGTTATGGATTTATTAAATTCGTCTGCTAAAAGGGCATCTGCATCGGCTTTAATGCAATTATCGGGTATGCTTTCGAAAGAAATTTTAGAGATTGAGGACTCCCTTGTTAATATAACGGCAGAAATCTGTGCAGCAATAGACTATCCAGACGAGATGGAGGATTATGTTCCCGACTTTGCAAACGAGCTATCATCAATCCGTCAAAGAATTCAAACGCTTATTACGCATGGCTTGCGTTCACGGCATATCAGAGAGGGCTACTATATAACGATAGTCGGAAAGCCAAATGTAGGCAAATCCTCATTGCTAAATGCGATTACCTTGGAGGACAGGGCGATTGTAACGCAAATTGCAGGCACAACAAGAGATGTAATCGAAGCTACGGCAGATTTTTGCGGACTTTCGGTAATTTTGTACGATACGGCAGGGTTGAGGGATTCGAATGACGAGGTAGAATCGATAGGAATCTTTCGTACAAGGCAGATGTGCGAAAAATCCAATATGCTTTTTGTGGCGATAGATTGCTCTAATCCTCTAACAGATGAGGACATTGAGGTTTTAAACGATGTAGAGAAGTATCAGGCGCAAAAGGTTATTGTTGCTTGCAAGGCTGATTTGTTGAATAAAAAAGCGCGTGAGGAGTTCAAAAGAGAAATTAAAAAATACAACGATTACGAAGTATTTTTTGTGAGTTCAAAAACGAACGAGGGCATAAACGAGTTGAAAACGCAGGTTGCTCAGATTATTGCACCCTCCGAGGAAAGCGGTATCATTACAAATATGCGACATATCGAAGCATTGGAAAAAGTGCACAATGCTATAAATGCGGCAATAAACTCACCAGAATACGATTGCAGAACAACAGATATTGCCGATGCCTTGCGTGCATTGGGAGAAATTACAGGCAGCACCGTTGAGGCTAATATCGTAAACAGAATTTTCGAGAAGTTTTGCGTAGGAAAGTAGTCTTTTCTTGTTGTATGCTGTCGGATTATCATTTTGACGGCACAAACCTAAACAACTAAATAATAATTTGTTAGTAACTGCGGAAGTGCAAATAATACTTTTAGCGTAGGGGTATGAAAAAGTTTACTAACATAATCGATTATGCAGAAAATGAGAAGCGCAATATGCGTGAGCTTCCGTTTACGCCTGTTGATTCTTTAATTTTGTCGCAGCTCTCATATGTCAATATCGATGAACTTTTGCATGATTCACAAACGATAATGATAAAGGATTTACTAAAATCTGAATACTTTGAAAAGATGTTCTTAAATATTTTTTCTCCACAAAGCTTTAAAAGGTTTCTTTTTGCGCTTGCGGCAAGCCCGCGTTTCAGAGATATAGCTATAAAATATTTTATAAATGAGGTAAGCCTTGATGCCACAAAGCAATTCAGTGCATTAACATACATTCTAGAGGATGACAGCATCTATGTTGCGTATAGGGGAACGGACGGCTCTATAATCGGTTGGAAAGAGGATTTTTTGCTTTGCTTTGGTGAGCCTATACCCTCTCAGCTTGAGGGCAAGACTTATTTTGAAGGCATAGCACACACATTTTCGAATCGAAAGCTGCGAGTGGGCGGGCATTCAAAGGGCGGAAACATAGCTGTTTATTCCGCTTCATATTGTCCAATAAATGTATCACAGCGAATAATAGGGCTTTACAGCCACGATGCACCAGGGTTTTCAAATGTTTTCTTTGAAAGTGAGGATTATTTGAGAGTGAAAGAGGTTTTTCATAATACCCTTCCGCAATCCTCAATGATTGGCATGATGCTTGGCAATCAGGATAACTACAAGGTTATTGTTAGCAACAGCAAATGGTTTATGCAGCATGACCCATTTACATGGCAAATTAAGGATGCCGATTTTGAATACGCAGACAAACTATCCCCAAGTGCTCATTACACTAACAGAACCTTCAGTAACTGGATAAGTAAAATGACCTGTGAAGAGCGAGAAGCATTCATAGAAACGCTTTTTAATGTGTTTAAGGCCTCAGATTTTGATAATCTCTATGATTTTGCAAAGGATTGGAAAGCAAAAGCCCCAATAGTTCTAAAAGAATTTAAGCACCTGAACCCCGATACCAAAAAAATGCTAAAAAAAATTATGTATTCTTTTGCAACACAGGCAATGAAGAGTTTACCAAACAAATAAGAAACATAGTCGTTTAGCTTTTGTGTGTCTAATTATACATTGTAATTGTCCTTTACTTTTATGTATTTTAGTATTATACTCACAAATGATAGATAATACAACGGAGGGTTAAGATGTATAAAATCGTAAACAAAGAACGCCTTAACGAAAGCGTAACTCTTATGGATGTGTATGCACCTCATGTAGCTAAGAAAGCAGAACCAGGTCAATTCATAATTCTTAGAGTTGATGATGAGGGCGAGCGTATTCCGCTAACTGTTGCGGATTTTTCTCGTGAGGAAGGCACAATAAGAATCATATTCCAGATAGTCGGTGCAACCACAAAGCGTCTTGATATGCTGAATGTGGGCGATTATATTCAGGATTTCGTAGGGCCATTGGGTACGCCTTCGCATTTAGAGGGCTTGAAAAAGGTTGCCATAGTAAGCGGTGGCGTAGGCGGTGCGATTTCGTACCCTGTCGCTAAAAAACTACATAGCATGGGCGCTGTGGTACATTCTATTATCGGATTCAGAAGCAAGGATTTGTTGATATTAGAAAAGGAATTTGAAGCAGTTAGCGACAAGCTAATAATAATGACAGATGACGGTTCGTATGGTCAAAAAGGGCTTGTAACGGATGCTTTGCGTAAATTGCTTGAAACAGAGAAGTACGACGAAGTAATAACAATAGGACCCTTGATTATGATGAAGTTCGTATGCAAGCTAACAGAGGAGTTTGGCGTAAAAACTATGGTAAGTATGAACCCCATTATGATAGACGGAACGGGAATGTGCGGTTGTTGCAGGGTTACTGTTGGTGGTGAAACTAAGTTTGCCTGCGTTGACGGACCCGACTTTGACGGTCATAAAATTGACTTTGATGAAGCGATTACGAGAACCTCTATATATAAAGAAGAAGAGCGAAAGGCTTTTGACCATACTTGTAATCTTATGAAGAAGGGAGAGAATTTCAATGGCTAATATGTCTATCAATAAAAACGAAATGCCAACACAGGACCCGAAAGTTAGAAATAAAAACTTTTCAGAGGTTGCGTT
>JAAZFD010000048.1 GCA_012511925.1 Clostridiales bacterium | reverse complement strand
GCATAAAGCGCTCTCTTTGGTCTATGGGGTCGTTAAGCTCTGAAAATGCGTTTGCATATTCGCTTGAAGCAATAAACAGCTCAAAGCGCTCGGTTAGCCTTGGATCGTTTGGCTTTTTCTTTGAAAGCGGAGAAACCTCTGTTGGATAATCGATAACAAATGTAGGCTGAAGCAGCTTATCCTCAACAAACGCATCAAAAACTTCGAACAATACCTTGCCTGTTGATGCGGTATTATCCTCTATTACAACACCCAAGTCCTTTGCCGCCTTGCGCGCCTTTTCGTCGTTGTTGAAGGCGTAAAAGTCAACACCTGTATATTCCTTTACTATTTCCGACATCGCAACTCGCCTGTATGGAGGTGTTAAGTCGATTTCGTTGCCTTGATACATAACCTTTGTAGAACCGCATACCTTCATTGCACAATGCGAGATTAAATCCTCGGCTAATTTCATCATGCCATAGTAATCGGTGTATGCCTCGTAAAGCTCAAGCATCGTAAACTCTGGATTATGAGACGAATCCATTCCCTCGTTTCTAAACACTCTGCCCAACTCGTAAACACGCTCTAAGCCGCCAACTACGCATTGTTTTAAGCGCAGCTCTAAGGCGATTCGCAAGTACATATCGATATCGAGCGAATTGTGGTGCGTTATGAAAGGTCTTGCGTTTGCTCCGCTTGCAGTTGTATTCAAAACGGGTGTTTCGACTTCTAGGTAATCTCTTGAATCAAGAAAGCGCCTGATTTCGCTTATTATCTTGCTACGCTTTACAAATGTGTCTTTAACTTCGGCATTTACAATTAAATCAACAAAGCGTTGCCTATATCTAAGCTCGTTATCCCTAAGCCCATGAAACTTTTCGGGCAATGGATGTAAAGACTTCGTTAGCAGAGTAATTTCATTTACATGAATGCTTATTTCACCTGTTTTTGTTTTGAAAACAAAACCATGAGCGCCCACTATATCGCCAATATCAAAGGCTTTGAAATCGTTGTAAGGCTCTTCGCCAATATCATTTAGGCGAACATAAATCTGTATTCGCCCCATGCTGTCTTGAAGTTGAGCAAAGCTCGCCTTTCCCATTATGCGCTTGGAGATAATTCTGCCTGCAACGCCAACGGTTTGACCTTCTAAGCTCTCATATTCGTTAAGAATGTTTTTGCTGTAATGTGTTTGGTCGTATTTGACATGTTTATATGGGTCGAGATTGCGCTTAATAAGAGAATTAAGTTTATCACGACGAATCTGTTGTTGTTCGCTAACGTCCTGCTCAAAGAGCTCAGGATTGATTTCGGTGTTTTCACCATTGTTGTTTATGTTGTCCATACGACCTCCGTTACTTATTTTTTAATCTCCAACAGCTTGTATAATATAGGACCATTAGGAGCGTGAACCTCGACTATATCGCCGATTGAACGCCCCAAAATAGCTTTGCCTACGGGAGATTCATTTGAAATACTGCCCTTTGCAAGGCTCGCTTCAGCAGCAGACACTATTTGATATTCCATTTCAGAATTCATGTTAAGGTTAGTAAGACGCACTCTTGCACCAACATTAACAACATGAGTGTCGATATTGTTTTCATCGATTATTGTGGCATCACGCACAATCTTTTCAAGCTCTTGTATTCTGCGGTCAGTTTCGGCTTGCTTATTCATTGCTGCATCATATTCTGCATTTTCGCTGATGTCGCCATGTGCACGAGCCTCTTTAATCTCCTCTGAAATCTGAGCCATCAAAACATTTTTCAAATAATCAAGCTCTTTTTCAACCTCTGCCTTATACTTAGCTGTAATTTTTTCTGTCATTCTTTCCTCCAAGTTAAAGTAAAATCTTAACTACATTGAAAGATTATAATCTCTTGTAGGTTTGTTGTCAATCGTCTTTTCCGTTTTCTATATAGTTCCTTTCAGGTAGATTGTACTTGGATTTATACTCCTGATACATTTGTGAATATGCACTATTTTTTTCTTCTTTTACACGGCAAAGGTATTCATGTGTATCAAAGGAATTCTGCTCTACCTCAATAATGGTTACAGCAATGTTTGAACAATGGTCGGAAATGCGCTCGTAATTCGTAAGAATATCCGAAAGCACAAAACCCATTTGAATGGTACAGCTACCATGTTGCAAGCGAAGAACATGATTGCTTTTGATTTCGGTAATAATTCTATCTATTACTTGCTCCAAAGGCTCTACTCTTGCAGCTAAGTCAGAATCATTATCAGCAAATGCCTTAGTTGTAATCATGGTTATTTCACGAATAGCATCGGTTAAAGTGGCAAGCTCTTTCTTAGCCATAGGTGAGAACTC
>JAAZFD010000047.1 GCA_012511925.1 Clostridiales bacterium | reverse complement strand
GCCCTGTTGTATGCCATTGCCACATTAGTGTTCCTGCCGCCCACCATTGCACTAACCATGCCTGTTTTGGGGCTTACTACCGCAATAGCCGCTTGAATTTCATCGTCAATAAACAGCGAATTATCGGCAAAAATCTCCTCGCATTTATTCTGAACATCGCTGTCAAGCGAGGTGTAAACATAATATCCGCCCGAAAGCAGCTCGTCTAAAGTGATTCCCAAATGCTCACACGCCTCTTGCAATGCGGAATCTATAAAGTAGCCTCTTTGGTCTAAAAAATCGGTTTTTGTAATTACCGCCTTTTCGTTCAAAGCGGTTTCGTATTGGGTTGAATCTAAAAAGCCGTAGTCGGTCATTAACCGCAAAATCAGGTTGCGCCTGCTTGTGCTTGCTTCCAAATTTATGTGCGGAGCGTAGCGTGATGGAGATTTTAGAATTCCTGCAAGCATAGCCGCCTGTGAAACCGAAATTTTAGATGCAGATATTCCAAAATACCCGCGTGATGCCGCTTCTATTCCGTAAAAGCCGCCGCCAAAGTAGCAGTAGTTCAGATACATTTCTAAAATCTCATCTTTTTCGAATTGTCTTTCCATCTGATATGCCAAAATCGCTTCCTCTATCTTGCGTTTGAAGGTTTTTTCGGAAGATAGATGGCTTAATTTTATTAGCTGTTGACTTATTGTTGATGCGCCTTGGTCTAATGAGCCAGACTTTAAGTCGGCAATCGCTGCGCCTATTATGCGTTTAACATCAAAGCCCGAGTGCTTGTAAAACCTTACATCCTCTGCGGCTATGAACGCATTACGAACTGTTTCGGGGATAGTGTCTATGCTTACATAGATTCGGTTTTCGCTCATTTTAAGAACGCTAACCTCAAAACCATCTTTGTCGTAAACAATCAAAGACCTGTCGCAGTTGAGAATTTTTTGGGCATCAAACTCATGCCATGCATCTAATTTAAGAATGGAAACTGCTCCAAAAAGCAGTCCCGAAATCATTAACAGCACAACGGCTAATAAAATTAAGCGAATAAATCGCCAGAGCTTTTTCTTATCAACGGTTTTTTTCATAGCTTACCCCCACATACAAGTTCGCAATATTACTTTTCTACACTTTGGGGATATTATACAAGGGATATTTTGGGGATTGGCACAGAGGGCGCAAGCGTCCGATGATATTGCCGTAGGAAGTGATATTGCTACGCAGTGATATTATTTTTCTTTAAAAATAGTGATATTACATTCGTTATGCGGAACGAATGTAATTTGGCACGATTTATGTGGCGAATAGTTTGCCCCTTAATGATTTATGTAGGGGCGGGCACTGCCCGTCCGCCAAAAACGATATTAACACAGGGGTTGCGAAACGCAAATGCTGAATTTATCCGTATAAAATAGCGGTCGCAATGCTCGCCCTACGGAATTATTAGCGATTTTTATTTGCATTAACCTTGCTTATTGCTACTTTTTATTAAAAAGTAGTGGGGTTTGGGACAAAGCCCCAACAGGGGCATAGACCTTGAGAATCCCATAGTTATGTATGGAAATAATAACTTTAATAGCCTATCTTGTTCTTTCGTTACTGCGGTGGCTCTGCT
>JAAZFD010000046.1 GCA_012511925.1 Clostridiales bacterium | reverse complement strand
TGTTCAAAAATGCCGTAATTGTTACTATGAATGATTCTGAACCCGTTATAGATTCGGGTTATTTGGGGGTTAGCGGCAAAAAAATTAGCTATATTGGAAAGGAATGCCCAAAGGATTCAGCAAAAAGGGAAATTGATTGCAAGGGGAATATTATTATGCCAGGGCTTGTGAATGCTCATACGCATACGGCTATGACATTGCTTCGCGGGGTGGCAGATGACTACACACTTAACGATTGGCTTTTCAATCATATTCTGCCTATTGAAGCGAAATTAGATAGCAAGGCTACTGGAATTGGCTTTACGCTTGGTGTCGCCGAGATGCTTTCTTTCGGTGTAACCTCGATTAACGATATGTATTTTTTTCAGAACGATATAATCAAGATTGCGGCAGATATCGGCATTAGAGGTTGTTTTTCAAACGGAATAGTTGCGTTTTCGTCAGATTATGATTTTTACAAGGACAGAAGCATAACGGATACGCTTGAGATGTTGGAATACGACCTGCCCGACAGGGTTAAGCCGCAGTTGTCGATTCATTCAGAGCGCACCTCCGAGCCTTTTGTTTGGGAAAAGGCGGTTGAATTTGCGCACAAGCATGATTTAACTATGCATATTCACCTTTCTGAAACCGAGTCCGACCATATCGAAAGCATAAAAAAGCATGGAAAAACACCAGCCGAAGTGTTGCAAGACCATGGGGTGTTTTCTGTACCCACTGTTGCGGCACATTGCGTACATGTTTCTGAAAGTGATATGGATTTAATGGCAAAGCACAAGGTAACGGCTGTGCATAATCCTGTTTCAAATCTAAAACTTGCAAGCGGAATTGCCGATGTTGTAACAATGCAAAAACATGGGGTGAATGTTGCGTTAGGAACTGACGGAGTGTGTTCTAACAATTCACATGATTGCTTTGAGGAAATCAAACTCGCGGCTTTGCTTGCAAAAAATAAGCATTCCGATCCGTCTTTGTTTACAGCCTATGATGCTTTGAAGTTGGCAACTGTGAACGGTGCAATCTCTCAAGGGAACTTTGGTGTAACAGGTCAACTGATTGAGGGCTTTGAGGCAGATATTATTATGCTTGATACGCAAAAGATACATAATCAACCCTTGCATAATCCTATTAGCAGTTTGGTTTACACGATTACGGGAAATGATTGCGTGCTTACGATGGTGCAGGGCAAAATTCTCTATGAAAATGGCGAATTTACTACTATAGATATAGAAAAAACGCTTAGCGAGATGAAAGAATATGCCTTGCCAAAGATTATGGGTTAAACGATTAAAAATTCGGAAAAATAGTCGCTTAGTCTTTGTGTTTTAGCTATTAGCGAGTAAATATTTGTGGCTGTTACATCTAAGTCGAAAAGACGCTTGGCTTCGGGTTCTAAATCCTTAGAATCCGTTCCCTTTATAATAATAGGAAGCGTTGCGTTTTCTGATAGATAAGATAATAGCTGTTTTGCACTTTTTTTAACTCCCAAAATATGAATGTATTTGGGGGTTTCTTTTTGCTCGTTTGCCGTAATACCTAGCAATGCACACATACAGATTCGTTTTATTCTCGCCATTGTGTAGCGCTTTGATTTTACGCTTTCCAACAGTTCGGAATATTTACTTGCTGTTTTTGCGTTGTAGCTTAACAGATTGTGCAAACCCTCTGCGACATTTGGCAGGGCAATCAGTTCATCGTTTGACATCGTGCTAAGCTTGTATAGAATCAAGTCCGAAAAATGCTTGTCGTAAACGGGAGGGTTATTTAGCTTTACATTTTCGGGCATAAAGCCTTTGCTATCAAAAATATTAGCCCTAATATAGCTTGCAGATGCAAAGCATTTAGACACAGTTTGGCTGTCATGGTGTGCACCTACCCTTTTAGTTAAATAAACGCTTGCATTTGACGAGAGCTTTTGCAGGGCTTTTATGTATTCAATGCCTAAAATTGCGTTGGGCTTTGAAATCAAATCTAAAACATCATCGCTTGCACCATATTGAATTAGTGCTGACTCTTATACCGAACCCCGAGCCCA
>JAAZFD010000006.1 GCA_012511925.1 Clostridiales bacterium | reverse complement strand
TGGAATCGGCATATATTTACTTGTAATTTCTGCAAGCTGTTATATAATGTTAGTAAGTTGCAAGTAGCAATATGTCAAACGCATAGCTAATCTCTTGCGATTGGCATCACTTTCAAAACAAGGAGGAAACATGAACAACTCAAAATCGGCTTTCTCGGTTATTGAACTAGTAATAGTTTTAGCTGTAATCGGCATACTTGCTGCAATCCTTATACCTGTGATGTCCAATATAATACAAAAGGCAAATGCAAAGTCAGCGCTTTCAGACGCAAGAAACACACTTACAAACTATGTTTCATATTGCGAACTTGAAAAGCGTTCTAAAAACCAATCCGTGATTATTGTTGAAAAAGCAGGTAAGTATTATGTTTATGGTTACTTTATAAATGAAAACGCGTTAATAGAAAGCATACATAATCCCTATACCTCAAAAAGCTTTGGCGAGTTAGAAAACTACTTAGAGGATAATGAAGTAATTGTTACCGTAGGAACAAATCATGCGGATATTACAGATATACTGCCGGATAAATTCGAAAATGTTAAAATGTATGAGGGATATTTGTTGCAATCAATCGGCGAGCAAATATTGCTTAATCGCAACAGCTTAGGTTTGCGAATTGGAGACGAGGCTACATTATTCGCAAACATATTACCTCAGGCGGATTCTCAACCCCCTATAATCTGGTCGAGCAAAGACGAAAAAGTTGCAACTGTAAGCAATGGTACTGTTATTGGTGTTGCACTTGGTGAAACAGAGATTACTGTACAATATGGGGATATTTCTGCTATATGCAAGGTTTTTGTAAGCGAATACATCGATTTTGACGGAAATATGGCAGAACTAAAAAATATAATAGAGGACGATAATGATGGCGCATTGTTTATTAGGCTAACAAATGATGTAATGCTTGAAGACTATCCCGATATATTTCCAATAATTATCCCGCAATATAAAGTTGTTAGAGTAGATTTTAATGATAAAATGCTAAGTTATGGATATTCATCTTCCGAATACTACATATATTCTATGTTCATAAATAATGGCGGCGATATTTATTTTGAATCCACTGGCACTTGGGAATTTGGAGACGTATATGTTTCCAGTGGAGATAAATCATCTATAGAGAGCAAAGGATTTATACTTGAAAACCGTAATGGCGGAACTGTTGAAATTATTGATTATATCAATATGTCTTGCACGGGTAGTCCAGGAATTCCAAACAATACAATTTATAACAAGGATGGGAGAATCACATTTTTGGGAGGCAGCTGTTCAATGTATTTAAATTCAGTGACTGATGTAGATTGTTCGGCCATTTATAACGATGTAAACGGTGTTTTGGTTATCAATTCAAACAAAAATTTTTCGTCTAATGGTACTACGATTATAAATTATGGCACTATTGAAGAAATAGCAAATGCAAAAATAAGAGGCTCTTTGATAGGAATAAAAAACTTTGGACTGATTGAAGAAATTTCGAGCGGAGAAATAATTACAGCTGAGAACGGTATTGCAATCGATAATATCGGCAGTAATGCAGAGATCAGGCTTATTAGCGGAGGAATATTTGGCTCAAATTTTAATGTCCATACGATAGATTCAAAAAATGCCATAATACTTCGTAATAACAGCAAGCTGGGCAGTATAACAAACGGCACTTTTTTTGGAATAGATTCGATAGTTTGCGAAAGCGATGTTAAAATAGGTAAAGGGATCAGTGGCGGCAAATTCAGTAGTGAAGTGCCTCAGAATCTGCTTGCAAGCGGAAAATTCTGTGCCTATAACGAAACTATAGAAATGTATGAAGTGGAATAAACGGGAGGTAATATGAAAAAGCAAATTAAAATTGTCATATCGGCACTAGTTGTAGTTCTTATGTTGGTATCTTTCTATGGATGTCAAACGGCTGACACAGGAGATTTCCCCATGCCTACATCAAAAATTTCGGGCCATGAGGCAAATATTACCCCGAACGTCGATTTTGATATAATCAAAACAGAAATTAAAGAGGTTGAGAAGCTTGACATACCAAAAGATAAAGGTTCGTGCGATTCTTTTAATTTTGAAAGCCTTGATGAAATGTTTTCGTTGTGCGGTTATGCGGTATATGGGAAAGTTATTTCTGCTTCGGAAATTAATTGCAAAGACACATACAAAAATGGAGATGCAAACTCTTTTTATTCTTCGCTTATAGAACTTGAAGTAATAAAGAATCTTGGCGGGCAAGAGCTTGTTAATAAAGAAAATAACATAATTCGGATAGCGTATGCGTATTGCTCTTATGAATATTATAAAGGAATACCCGAATTAGAACAGGGCGATGAATGTATTATGTTTCTTTCTGATACAAGTAAGATAAAGGCTTACACATCACAGGATTACTATGAGTACGCACCTTATTATATGGTTTTCCCATACGAATACATCATTGAAAAATATGATGATGGCTTTAATGCATATACGCTTATGTCTTTTGCAAACGGTAAAAAAATCATAAATAATATGGGCGAAGAAAGGATTGCAAAGTGCTATTCGCTTGCGGAAATTGAAGAGGTAATCTCTGCGAACAAAGATAAACTAATAGGCTTAACCTATGAAGAATTCATAAATAGTTTTCTAAAGCGAGAAAGGGATAGTGATTAAGTCTGTGCCGCATAGAACATTATTATTTTCCCCTTGCCAGACCCTTCCAACTCTGATATTATATATACATTCAATGCTATCTTGCACAGAAAGGAGTTCGGATAATCGCAGGTCTCTATTACTTTAGCTGCGTTGCAAAATTACCGACAATAGCAACCGAGCCAAACAGCTTGAAGCAACAGAGTAAACATTCTGAAATAATGCAAGAAACAATGGCATTTAGCATTCAAGGCATTAACACAAATCAAGGAGGGAAACTATGAAAAAATTATCAATCATCTGCCTACTACTTGCAATAGTACTAACTTTTTGCGGTTGTGCAAGCGAAATAGTTTTTGCACAAAGCACAGGCATAGGCGCAAACCCACTCAATTTACAGTCTATGGGTTTGATTAACATGGACTCAACGCATATTTACTATGTAAAGCCCAATAACTCGCTTATCAAGGTAAGTCTTGATGGCTCAAAAGAAAGCAAAATTGGCGGCAAATGCTACGGATTTATCAACATCAATGATGAGTTTGTGTATTTTAACGGTAGTGCAGGCGACAATAGCGGCATTTGCAAATACGAAAAGGCAACGGGTACAACGAATCTTGTTCATACTACAAACATCGAAACAATGTTGCTAACACCAGATGCACTATATTTCATAGATGATGAACCGACTGGCACATTGCAAAAATATTCGCTTGATGACGGCGAAGTAACTGTAGTTGATGAAAACGGAAACGGCACTTTCCTCGACTATTGCTTCGACAAGCTCTTTTATTGCGAATGGAGCGAGCAGGGTTACACGCTAAAAACGCTCGATTTAACGCCAAAGCCAACCGTAGAACCCGAATCACAAGACCCAGATAATTCAGCAGAACCTATTGAGGAAGTTTTTGAAATTAAAACCCTTTCTACGATTTCCAGCGCTCCGATAAAGATATTAAGCGAAAAATTAGTTCTAACGGATGATGGCTACATTTTCAATATCAACAACGGAAAGCGTTACGAAAAGGTTGAAAAGCTCAGCTTCGATACGGTAAATGTTATTGACAACACTTTGATTTTCCAAAACGATGATGGTTTGTTCAAGTGCCATATAACCAACGGAGAAATAGAAAAAGTGGCTGTAAAGGAAGTTGACGCATACTTGTATGTGATAAACAATAAGCCATACTTTGTTGATTTTGTAACCTTTGAATACTACGAAGCAAAGGGCGATAGCTTCACATTTGAAAAGATGTTCGCAGATTAAACTAATCTTAACCCTTTCTATAGCTAATTGCTTC
>JAAZFD010000045.1 GCA_012511925.1 Clostridiales bacterium | reverse complement strand
GTTATACATAATGCCTATAATACGCACAGAAGAAAGCATTTAGAAATTTTTTCTCGACTACAATACCAATTCTTTTTTATTTAGTAAATTGTTTAAACCTTTTAATTTCGTTTTTCTACACACAAACCTAAATTCAACATATCATTTCTCTTTGACATACCACTAAAAAAGCATTATAATCTCTAAATAGTATCTGAATCGGAGGATAATTAAATGAAAATAACTTTTCCCGCCGGCTCAAGCCGTGAGTTTGCAAACGGACTTAACGCCTACGAAATAGCAGGGGAGATTAGTCCACGCTTGAAAAAAGCAACACTTGCTGCAGAAGTAAACGGCAAGGTTGTTGATGCTGCCATGCCCATTGATTCAGATTGCACATTAAGGCTTTTCACATTCGAAGACGAGCAGGGTCGCCACGCATACCGCCACACCGCCTCGCACATATTGGCTCAGGCTGTTAAACGGCTATTTCCCGATGCAAAGCTGGCAATCGGTCCATCCATCGATAATGGCTTTTACTATGATTTCGATATAACACCTGCACTTTCCGTTTCTGATTTTGAAGCAATCGAAAAGGAAATGAAGAAAATTGTTAATGCAGATTATCCGTTAGAGCGTTTCGAGAAGCCGAGAGAGGAAGCCATAGCCTATGTTGAAAGCTTAGGTGAAATTTACAAAGCCGAACTAATTCGAGATTTGCCCGAGGATTCTATAATCAGCTTTTATCGTCAAGGCGATTTTGTTGACCTTTGTGCTGGCCCCCACCTACAAAGCACAGGCAAGATAAAGGCTTTTAAGCTAATAAATGTTGCAGGCGCATATTGGAGAGGAAGCGAAAAAAACCGTATGCTTTGCCGAGTTTACGGAACGGCTTTCGACAAGCAAGCCGATTTAGACGAGCATATTGCTAAATTAGAGGAAGCTAAAAAGCGAGACCATAACAAATTAGGCAGAGAGCTTGAGCTGTTCACAACGGTTGATATTATAGGTCAAGGCTTGCCTATCATGCTACCCAAGGGCACAAAGGTTCTTCAAATTCTACAGCGCATGGTAGAGGATGAAGAACAAAGACGCGGCTACCTGCTAACAAAAACTCCTCTTATGGCAAAGAGTGATTTATATAAGATTTCTGGGCATTGGAACCACTACAGAGATGGTATGTTTATTATAGGCGACCCCGAGGACGAAGAAGCGGAGGTTTTAGCGCTTCGCCCCATGACCTGCCCGTTCCAATTCATGGCGTATCAAACACGCTCACGCTCATATCGTGATTTGCCTATGCGTTTAAGCGAAACCTCAACGCTTTTTAGAAATGAAGCAAGCGGTGAAATGCACGGCCTTATAAGGTTACGCCAGTTTACAATTTCCGAGGGGCATATTGCTTGCGCTCCTAACCAAGTTGCAGAAGAATTCAGAGGTTGCCTTGATTTAGCAAAGCACTTCCTCGAAGTATTAGGGCTTGACGAGGATGTCTCATTCAGATTCTCAAAATGGGATGAAGACAATAAGGACAAGTACATAGGCGACAAGGAAAGCTGGGAATACACCCAAGATATGATGCGCCACATACTCGATGATATAGGCATAGAGTATAAGGAAGCAAGCGGTGAAGCGGCTTTCTATGGTCCTAAGCTCGATATTCAGATTAAGAATGTTCATGGCAAAGAGGATACGCTGATAACGATTCAAATCGACTTCCAGCTTGCAGAGCGTTTTGGAATGGTTTACACAGATACAGACGGTGAAAAGAAGTATCCAATCGTGCTGCATAGAACCTCAATAGGCTGTTATGAGCGAACCTTGGCATTGTTAATCGAAAAGTATGCAGGTGCATTCCCAACATGGCTTGCCCCTGTGCAAGTAAAAGTGCTTGCAATGACAGACCGTACGCATGAAGCCTCTATTGAGCTTGTCGAAAAATTACAAGACTATGGAATAAGAGCTGAAACCGATTTGCGCAGCGAAAAACTTGGCTACAAAATCAGGGAAGCGCAGCTGCAAAAAATTCCCTATATGATTATTTTGGGCGACAAAGAGGTTGAAAACGCCATGTTGGCAGTGCGTTCCCGCAAGGACGGTGATTTAGGAACAATGCGAGCAACCGATTTCATAGAGCTAATTCAAAAAGAAATCAGGCAAAAGGCTCGTGATTGATTGAGAATAAGGTAATGAATCATAAAAAGCTAAGCGCCATACTTTTTAGCATACTTCTAATTCTGGTAGGCGGCTTATTGGTATTAGATACCGTACTTTTGGTAGTGCTTAGAATAGGCAATTTCAGCCTCGGCTTGATTATGCCCTTTATTATTGGTACTCCCTTATTACTGATTGGAATATTCTTTGGCACAGTAAAAAAGTTCTTTAATCGCCATATATTTGGAAAGATTTTAGTTTATATAGCAGTTTTAGCATACATTTCATTCGCTGTGCTTTTAAGTATTACAACAGCACTTACTTTTTCTGCTGCAAAAAATACACCGCCACAAAATGCAGATGTAATAATCGTTTTAGGTTGCGGAGTAAAGGGCGAAAGGGTAACGCTTACACTCGCAAACAGACTTAACTCTGCAATAGATTATGTAAATGCAAATCCGAATACGGTAAACATTGTTTCGGGTGGTCTAGGAGAGGGAGAACATATTTCAGAAGCTTTGGCAATGAAGCGGTACTTAGTTGCACACAATATAGATGAGAAAAAGATTTACATGGAGGATAAATCTACAAGTACGATTGAAAATTTTAAGTTTTCGAACGAAATAATCAATGACTTATTCCCAAACGGAGCGAAAATCGTGTTTGTAACAACAAATTTTCATGTATATAGAGCGGAACTTGTAGCTAAAAAGGTAGGAATTGACGCAGCAGGAATAGGAAGCGAAAGCCTTTGGTACATAACAATAAACAATTACTTGCGTGAATGTGCGGCAATAACTCAATATTGGATAACTGGAAAGATTTAAATGACGGACTTAGTAAAAGAAAACAAAATGGGTACACAACCCATATCAAAATTAATCATTAGTATGAGCCTGCCTATGATGTTGAGTATGCTCATACTCGCACTATATAATATAGTTGACAGCATTTTCGTGGCTCAAGTAAGCCAAAACGCACTAACGGGAGTTTCACTTGCTTTTCCTTTTCAAATGCTAATCGTTGGAATAGGTGTTGGAACAGGTGTAGGTACAAACTCTTTAATTGCAAGAAAATTAGGTGAAAAGCAACACGATTATGCGAATAGGGTAGGGGCAACAGGTCTGTTTCTGTCCGTTGTAAGCTCAATACTGCTTTCTCTAGTATTTTTCTTGTTTTCGGAGAAACTAATGAGTATGTTCTCCGATGACCCCGACATAGTCTATCAAGCAACAACCTATCTAAAAATATGCGGCTCTCTCTGCATGGCAAGTGTAGTTGCAACTGTTAGCGAAAAGATTTTGCAGGCAACAGGCAATATGCTACACCCCATGCTGATTCAAATAGCAGGCGCAGTTACAAATATAATACTTGACCCGATTTTCATATTCGGATATTTAGGCATAAAGCCTATGGGAGTTGCAGGCGCAGCATACGCAACCGTAATCGGTCAAACAGTAAGCATGATTCTTGCGTTCTATTTTCTTTTCTATCATAAGAAAAATGATATTTTGAAGATTAAATTTAGGAATTTCGTACTCGACATAAAAATCATATTAGAAATCTATGAGGTAGGCATTGCTTCAATTTTGATGCAATCCGTAACCTCGTTTACAACACTAATGCTAAACGCAATGTTAATTGCATTCTCTCCCGTAGCGGTAAATGTTTTAGGCGTATATTTCAAAATACAATCGTTTATATTCATGCCTGTGTTCGGACTAACCTCAGGGGCATTACCCATTTTAGCCTATAATTACGGAGCAAAAAACAAGGAGCGCTTCCTAAAAGCATTAAGGCTCGCACTTACTTATGCGCTTTCTATCATGATAATAGGCTTTTTAATTATGCAATTATTCCCCACTCAATTATTGTCGCTTTTCAATGCTGATGCGGAAATGCTAAGCATAGGAGTAAAGGCGTTTAGAACAATTAGCTTTGCTTTTCCCCTTGCTGCAATCACTATAGTTTTCGTTACAACGTTTAACTCTTTAGGAAGGGGAATATATAGCTTGATTATCACACTAACACGACAGGTTGTGGTTATTTTGCCCTCTGCGTACTTTTTCTCTAAGCTGTTTGGATTGGATTACCTTTGGCTTGCATATCCGATTGCAGAAGTCGTAGGAATTACGCTTGCGGCAGCCTTTATGGCTTTCTCGTATAAGACATACATAAAGAATCTTTCATTTGCGGATAGCAATTTAGCGTAGGAACAATTAGCTTTATGAAAAAATAATTACATCCAAAATACCTGCTTATTTTTAAGCGAATACGCACAAAAAGTTGCAAAATAGGGTATAAAACGGTTTGAAACCAAGAAACAATCCAAAAGTCGTAGGGGCGACACTCTTGTGTTCGCCCGCTGACTCTTTTGCGATATGCTGAGGGGGCAATCCCCTTTCTTACTTTCCAACCCATACAAAAAGGAGTGCAGCTTTGCACCCCTTCGTGATTGATTGTGATGATGAATTTATTTTCTGTAAATCGAACCGAACTTACATGCTTCCATACATGCTCCGCACTTAATGCACTTGTCGTTGTTGATGTAATAAGGTGTTTTAACCTTACCTGTGATTGCATTGGATGGGCAAACCCTTGCACACGCACCACAACCTATGCACTTATCTGCATTGATGTAGTATTGTAAAAGATGCTTACATACGCCAGCGGGGCAACGCTTTTCACGAATGTGAGCTTCATATTCGTTACGGAAATAGCGAATCGTACTCAAAACAGGGTTAGGAGCAGTTTAACCAAGTCCGCAAAGTGCAGCAGCCTTAATGTTTTCAGCTAAGGATTCAAGCTTCTCTAAATCGCCTTCTTCGCCACGACCGTCTGTGATTTTCTCAAGCATTTCAAGCATACGCCTAGTACCGATACGGCAGGGAGGACATTTGCCACAGCTTTCATCAACTGTGAACTCTAAGAAGAACTTTGCGATATTTACCATGCAGTTGTCTTCGTCCATGATAATCATTCCGCCAGAACCCATCATTGAGCCTATTGAAATCAAGTTATCATAATCGATTGGAACATCCAGCTTTTCTGCAGGAATGCAACCGCCTGAAGGTCCGCCTGTTTGTGCAGCCTTGAACTCTTTACCGCCAGGAATTCCGCCACCGATATTGAACACCACTTCACGCAATGTTGTACCCATGGGAATCTCAACCAAGCCTGTGTTTGAAATCTTGCCGCCCAAAGCGAATACCTTTGTGCCTTTGCTTTTCTCTGTACCCATCGATGTAAACCAATCAGCACCTTTGAGAATAATCTGAGTTATGTTTGCGTAGGTTTCTACATTGTTCAAAAGGGTAGGTTTACCGAACAATCCCTTAACAGCCGGGAATGGAGGACGGGGACGAGGTTCGCCACGCAAGCCTTCGATTGAAGCGATAAGTGCGGTTTCTTCGCCACATACGAATGCGCCAGAGCCGAGCCTTAACTCGATATCAAAGCTGAAATCTGTGCCGAAAATGTTGTTGCCAAGTACGCCATGCTCATGTGCCTGTTCAATCGCTTTATTCAAACGCTTAACAGCAACGGGGTATTCTGCACGAATGTAGATGTAACCTTGCTTTGCACCGATTGCATAACCAGCAATAGCCATTGACTCAAGAACGGAATGGGGGTCGCCTTCTAAAACGGACCTATCCATGAATGCGCCGGGGTCGCCCTCGTCAGCGTTACAAACTACATATTTGATTTCGTTGGGTGTGTTAGCAGCAAACTGCCATTTCATACCTGTGGGGAATCCACCGCCGCCTCAGCCACGCAAGCCAGAAGCCTTTATGATGTCGATAACTTCTTGTGAAGTCGACTCTGTTAAGCATTTTCCCAAAGCCTTATAGCCTTCAAAAGCTATGTACTCTTCGATGCTTTCGGGGTTGATGATACCACAATTTTTTAATGCGATACGTGCTTGCTTAGTGAAAAACTCTAAGCCCTCAACTGAGTTTGTGCTTGGTTGTCCCTCGTGATGACCGATTGTGTACTCGCTAACCACTTTGCCGCCTAAGATGTGCTCTGTGATAATACGGTCAACCATTTCGGGAGTAACCTTAACATAAGTAACTCTTTCACCGTCTTTGTAAACCTCAACAATAGGCTCAAGTCGACATACGCCAATACAACCTGTTTGGGTAACGTCAACATTCTTTAAGTTTGCCTTTTCTACCTTGTCTTTTAGAACTTCATAGACGGGGCGAGCACCTGCAGCCATGCCACAAGTAGCCATACCGACTAATACGCGGGTAGAGGTTGAGCCATTTGTCATGTTTATGGAATTTAACGCATTGTTACGAATTGCGTTAAGCTCTTCCAAATTCTTCATTTTTACCTCCAATAGAATTTATTTGTTTGACTAAAGTCGTGGTTTATTGATTGCGATAGTTCTCAAGAATACGAGGAATATCATCGGGTTTTAGCTCGCCATAAACTTCATCGTTTATCATCATGGCGGGAGCTAAACCACAGCATCCTATGCATCTTGTGGCATCGAGCGTAAATAAACCGTCTTGTGTTGTTTGACCGATTTCAACCTTTAACTGCTTTTGAAGCTCATCAACAAGTGCCTGTGCGCCACGCACATAGCAAGCAGTACCAAGGCAAAGACCGATAACATATTTTCCTTTGGCTTGGAGAGCAAACAACGAATAGAAGGTGGAGATGCCGTAAACCGTTGAAACAGGGATGTTTAGGGACTCTGCGACGTAGGTTTGGATTTCTTCGTTTATGCAGCCGAAAATTTCCTGAGCACCCTGCATAATTGGAATCAATCCACCCGATTCATCTCTCCACTTTGCGATAATTGCGTCAAGCTTTGAATAAAGCTTTTTCTGGGCATTGCATTCATTTGCCATTGAGAAAAGACCTCCCATATAGTATCGTGCGTCATAGACATACGCAAATTGCGCAAGTATTACGCCAAAAAATAGTCTAACATATATTAAGGATAAAAGTAAAGTCGAAACAAAGCGTTTCAACAATATATTTACGAATATATAATATGGGATAAATGCCGAAAAACGGCTTAACACAGCGAAATTGTAGCAGTAAACTGTCGAAAAAAAGAGATGAGTTTTTGAAGTATATTTCATGTAATTATTACGACATGCTAACAAAAAAACGTTCACCACCTTCAAGGCAGTTATTATACTTATATATTAAGCAAAAATGGCTAAATATCGCTCCTTTATGCTTGACACTTGGGATAAATAAGTGTACATTTATTTTAGTCTACCTGTGCATTTATAGGTAGATTATCTATGACTAAAAGATGAAGGAGTGATGAGTTATGCAAATCAAAACTGTAGGCATCGCTGGCACTATGGAGTCAAGCGATATCGTCGTCCGAGTGGAACCCAATCCCGAAAACGGAATTGTTGTTCATTTGGAAAGTGCTGTAATCAGGCAATATGGCAATCAGATTAAAAGGGTTATCAACGATACCCTTATTTC
The DNA here is from genome assembly GCA_012511925.1 of Clostridiales bacterium. Taxonomy (GTDB): domain Bacteria; phylum Bacillota; class Clostridia; order Christensenellales; family CAG-138; genus DUPG01. Next base: position 433 of record JAAZFD010000045.1, on the reverse strand, counting down.
TCTGGGAATAAACAGCGCTATCGTTTCGGCGGTTGATAAGGGCGCTTTGGATTGCACGGTAGCAGCCCGTACAAGTGCAGCAGCATATCGTGCTGCAGAGTGTGAAAACTATAAATGGGGTGGAGGCAAATAATCATGGCACAACTAAGAAGAAGTATGTTGTTTGTTCCGGGCAATAATCCAGGAATGATAAGAGATGCTCATATATACGGCTCCGATTGTATTATGTTCGATTTGGAAGACAGCGTTAGTATCAACGAAAAAGATGCTGCTCGTTTCTTGGTTTATAATGCGTTAACAACTCTAAATTACGGCAAAAAAGAACTCGTTGTTCGTATAAATGGCTTGGATTCCAAACTCGGCATAGATGACCTTGAAGCAATAGTTAGGGCACAACCCGATGTAATTAGATTACCAAAGACAGAGGTAGCAC
>JAAZFD010000044.1 GCA_012511925.1 Clostridiales bacterium | reverse complement strand
ATATCAACCAACCCGGTGTGTTTATTGACCAAGCCCCGGGCGAATGTACTTTAGCTTCAGCCGTTATGATGTTACGAAGGCGTGCAATAATTAACGGTGATGCAAACTGGGCAAGCATTACAACCGCTTCAGTAAAGCCTTATGCTTGGTCCGGCGGACTGCTGGGTAGATTTCCTTATAATGGAATGAACGTTGGCAGTTCAAAGGACTTCTCTGGCGGAAAAAAAGCACGTTTTATTGCGCTTCTTAACGAGCATCCTGAAGGGGTGTAGCGTTTGACTACGGTTCAGGTCTTACGCATGCAGTTCTTTTGACTGACTATGACAGCTCATCAGATACCTTTTATTGTGCAGACCCAAGCACGTCTATTCCAAAGGCAAGAATAAAGCTGACAGAAAGCGCATTGAGCAAGTCTTATGGGCATAACACAACCAACCAAGACACCCTCATAAACTATTTTCAAAAGTATTGGTATATAACAAATCAATCAGGTGGGCTTGAAACACCCTCATCACCGCCCGGAAAACCTATTCTATCTGTTGATAGTTCTACGCTGTTCAGCAATTGTACAACTATCTTTACATGGAACCATACCGAAAGAGCATCTTATTATCAAATTATGCTCCTAAAAGAAGATGGTTCTGCTTCAGGTTATGCATTTATAGAAGATAATTATTTTTTGGTTTTACTCGAACCCGGTTCATATACAGCAACACTAACTGCAACTAACAGTGATTCTGGTATGCAAACTACTAGCGATGCAATAAGTTTTTATGTTGCAGCGGCTGAATTTGTTCCTGTTGATACAATTGCCGCAAACGGAAGCATTTATGCGCTATATGATAATTCGCTGACTTGGTATGAATCAAAGGCGGTTTGCGAGTCAATGGGTGGTCATTTAGTTACGATAACATCTGCCGAAGAACAAGCAGTAATAGAAAAATTATTAAAGTCATCCGAAAATACGGTTTATTATTGGATGGGAGCAACCGATGAGGAATCAGAGGGAACTTGGACTTGGATAACCGGTGAACCCTTTGATTATTCAAATTGGGAAGTAAGTGAGCCAAATAACTATCAAGGAATTGAGCACTATGGTATGATTTATCGTCTGAATGGCAAATGGAATGACTACCAAAATCAAGGTAGCGTATATCCAAGTTTTGGTTTCATCTGCGAAATTCCAAACCAATTTCAACAAGGAGATGTAAACCTTGATGGTTTATTAAACACAGGTGATGCTGTAATGATTCTGCGTTACACTATTGAAGCAGAAACATTAAACCATACGCAAAAAACACTTGCGGACTTTAATGGCGACGGCAAAATCAATACCGGCGATGCAGTTGCTGTATTGAAAGAAATTGTATCATAACAGTGTGAAAATTACCTTAGTTGTTTCGAGAAGAAAAATGTAGCCTAATAGCCGAGTCAAAACGATTCGGCTGTTTTTTTATTGCAGATTTTGTAGTATAATGGAAAAAGCATATGAAATCGTTTATTTTACGGAGGCAGTATGGGCTGGACTAAAGAGCAAGAAAAAGCAATTACCACAGAGGGAAATATAATCGTTTCGGCGGCGGCAGGTTCAGGAAAAACAGCCGTATTAGCAGAGCGTGTCGCAGAAAAGGTAGCAAAAGGAACAGATATTAACGAAATACTCGTTGTAACCTTTACAAATCTTGCGGCGGAGGAGATGAAAAAGCGCATTGAGATGAAGCTGTATGAGCGAGCTGACGCAGAAAGAAACATGGCGAAGCGTGCAAGGCTTCATGACCAAGCGCAAGGAGTTGCAAAGGCGAATATTTCTACATTGCACTCCTTTTGCCTGCATCTCATTAGGCGATATTTCTTTAAAACTGATTTGCCTCCCTTGTTCAGAACTGTTGACGATGCAGAGCAGGTAAGTTTACGTGCTGCCACCATGGACGAAACCTTAGACAAGCTATTTGAAACTGATTCGAATGCTGCTACCGCTTTAATCTCTGTTCTTGGTGGTGAGGACAAGCTAATTGGATTTATAACCGGAGTTTATAAGTATATTAACGACCGCCCAGACGGTGAGGAGTGGCTTGAAAAATCCGTTGAAGCGTACAATGTTACCGAGGACGAGTTGGCAAAGTCTGATTTAGTGAATGAGTTTTTATGGCGAGCTAAAGAGGAAATAAACAATGTAGTACGGCTATACGATTCAATTCTTCTATTAGTAAAAGAATATCCACGAGCAACAGCGTTTTTTGGAAACACAAGACAAATGTATGCTGATTTATTACACTGCGAGGGGTATGATAATCTTTTTCACCGCTTACAAAAACCTCCAAACGTTAATAAGTGCGATATTGATGACGCTGATTTATATCATAATTCAGTTAAGCCATTGAATGATAAGGCAAAGGAATGCATTAAATCACTAACAGATAATAAGTTCTCCATAGCCGAGCAAGCAAAAGAAATGAATTTTCTTTACCCTTATATGAAACAATTAGCGGCTATAGTCCTTGATTTTCGTGATAATTATTCTAAATGCAAGATGCAAGCGGGGGTAATAGATTTTTCAGATATGGAAATTCTTGCGTTAAAGCTATTACAAGACCCGACTATTTCTGAATCCTGCCAAGAGTGCTTCAAATACATTTTTGTTGATGAGTATCAAGACATTAACCTACTTCAAGATAGGATTATTGATTCTATGAAGCGTGAGGATAACTTGTTTTTTGTAGGCGATGTTAAGCAATCGATATACAGGTTTAGAAATGCCGAGCCAAAGCTATTTATTAACAAAGTCGCTTGCTATTCTGATGGCAAGGACGGTTGCACAATAAACCTAAGTTCAAATTTTCGTAGTTCAAATAGCGTAATTAACTTCTCAAACGAAATCTTTACCTGTATTATGAAAAAGCGCACAGGCGAAATAGACTATGACGAAAGCTGTGCCCTTGTTAAAGAAGGTGAATCAAAGGAAGGCAGTATTGATATTAACATAATACTAAAATTAGACAATCCCGACATAGTTGCAGAGAGCGACGGAGAAAATTCTATAGAAGACGAAGAAAAAGTGGATGTGTTAGTAGCCGAGGCGAAATTGGCTGCACAGCATATTCACGAGCTTATGAATAGTGATGGTTTTTACGATTCAAAGGAGAAAGAATTTAGAAAGTATAAATATTCGGATTTCGCTGTTTTGATGCGCTCTACCGCAAACAAATCTGATATATTTGCTAATGTGTTCGCAATGGAGGGTATTCCATGCTTCACAGACCTAAAAGGCGGATTTTTTAACACATTGGAAGTTAAGATTTTTAAAAATCTTTTGGTTGCGTTGAACAATAGACAGCTCGATATTCCGCTTATGAGCGTTATGCGTTCTCCTATCGGAAATTTTGAAATCGAAGAGATTGCAGAGTTAAGAGTTAATACAGAAAACTCAAAGCATCAGAGCAAAAAAAGCGTTTTCGAATGTTTAGGGGAGGTATCAAATTCTGATAGTTCTTTAGGAAGAAAAGCCAAGCGATTGATTGAAAATTTAGACGAATGGTACGGCTATTCTCAGTTGTTATCTATGGAGGAGTTAGTGTCTAAGCTGTTCCATAAATCGGGTTTATATGCTTATGTAAGTGCATTGCCAAATGGCTATGTACGTTCTCTTAATCTCGATATGTTGATAAATATTGCCAGCGATTTTGACAGCAATGTTGGTGGTGGACTTCATAGTTTTTTACGCTATTTAAGCAGTGCAGAATCTTCAAGCCAACAAGGGGAAGCACAGGATAAAAGTGCAAATGTAGTGCAGATTCTAACCATTCATAAGAGTAAGGGTTTGGAATTTAACGTGGTAATTCTTCCTAACCTTAATGCCCAGCTCATACCAAAAGCTCCTTCCCGCGAGGGTGTTTTGTTAAGTAGTGATTATGGCATTGGGGTAAGGTACAGGAACAACTCTGTTGTTCAAAAGTCGTTAATTTTTGAAGCCAACGTTCTTTTAAAAGTTGAAGAGGAGAAAAGCGACTCAATGCGGCTACTATATGTCGCTTTAACGCGTGCAAGGGAACGACTAATTCTGATAGCAACAGATACAAACTTAGAAAAAAGTGTACGTAACTTTTCGAAAATGGGCGATAATACTATAGCTCAAACACTTTCAGCAGGCTCGTTTTATCATTGGCTTTTAATCGGAATGCTAAATTCAAGATATTGCAATGCTATAAAAGCGATTGTAAGCGATAACCAAGCAAATGCAGAAACATTGAATATCCATAAACATTATATTTCGGATTTTTCGTTGAGGGATAATTCAGATAAGCAAACTGCATTCTTTGGAGCGCTTAATGATTTCAGAAAAATCGAATTATGTGATGAAGACTATTATTTGGGCTGGGAGTATCCGTTTATTGCATCTACTATTGCTCCCTCAAAGCGTACTGTAACAGGTTTAGTTTCAAGGGTAGTTCCGCCAAAATTACCGAGCTTTATGGAGAATACTGATACTCCCTTAAACGCCTTGGATTTGGGCAGCGCAACCCATGTAGTGTTTGAGCGGATTTCTATTAAGGCACATGATGAAGCCTCTGTAAAAGAAGAGATTCAACGCATTGTTTCAGATGGACATTTAACGCAACAGGAAGCCGACAGCATAAATATTCGTGGAATCGTTAATTTCTTTTCAAGCGATTTGGGTAAAAGGCTTATTGCCTCGCCCCTGTATGAAAGAGAGCAAGAGTTTACTTGCAGATTTCCAGCTAATGAGCTATTAAGCAACAGCGAATCCTCTGAATATATGCTTTTACAGGGTGTAGTCGACTGTTGTTTCCTTGAAAACGGCAAATGGATATTGGTTGATTACAAAACGGATAGCGTTTCGGGTTTCTCTGAAGAAAGGCTGCAAAAACACGCTTTACAGCACTTAACCCAACTACAACTCTATGCAAGAGCCTTAGAGATTATGACTAAAAAAGAGGTTATGCAGGGGTATATACACTTTGTTCAGGGTGGATGCGTGAAGCTGATAGACAAGTTGGCATAATTCGCACCGAATATTGACAACACCTCGCATTTGATGTATTATGTTTAATAGGAATTATTTTTCCTGTAGCTATGCGGCTGGAGAAATAGTTCCGTAAAATTTTTACAGTCGAGGTTCAAATCAATGAGCGGTGTAT
>JAAZFD010000043.1 GCA_012511925.1 Clostridiales bacterium | reverse complement strand
TGCAGAAACCTTAACTGTATACTCCGGTGAAGTGAAGACACCTTAATTATCATGAGACATAAAATAAAGGCCAAACGTTGAGAGTGCTAAGCTCGACAATGTTTGGCCTTTTTTGATTGGATTGTTTAATTAATCTGATACGGTTCTACTCCCACTCTTTCTTACAGACTGTTCTTGTAGTTCAAATGACCTGTTTAGGGTGGTTGCTGTTCATCATGTTCACTAGATTTAGGGCATTTCGTGTCGTTTTGAGATTTATTGCCCTTCTCAGACCCGGTTCCAGACAAACCTACGATTAAAAGCAAAATCTGTTTTTACCGGTAGTCCATAACTACACTAAGCTAATTCTCGTACCAATACCGTGGTTTTATCTGCCTGATTTGCTTTACTTACAGATTTAGTTGCAATCCCTTACCTTACTTTATCTACCAGACTTTGAATCAAGTCTTTATCTTCTATCTTTGAAATTCCAAAGCTTTTCTTTCCTGCATCTTTGATTGATGCGCCTATATGATAGACTTCCAGATCATCAACGATTAGAAATCTATCATGAAAATTACTCATCGTCTTAATTGTTAACTTTGGATACTGGGCATTGAATTTTGTGCTGTCCTTCGTTGTCAGACGTCCTTCACCTGCAGTCACTATAAGAACGTCAACTCCTGATTCCTTTTTACAAAGAAGGTTTAGCGTATTCGTATCGACGTAGTTGTCGATAAGTGGCAGCTTTATTTTTGCTTTCTTAATAAGGTCAATGATAAAACTGAACGCATCATAAATATGGCCGTCCAAAAAGATGTTTTGTTTCACTTCACTTTGCGTTGGTAAATAGTGAAATCTTGTCTCTAGTTTTTCGTCTGACTCTAGCTGTTTTAATTCAACTCGGTCCAGCCTTTCAAAAACTGCAGCATTACTTATCAAAAAGCGTCTCATTTCGACAAAACTATCCATGATTTTAATACTTACTTCTATCGCAATATCACTTCGTAGAACCGCTGATAACATGGCAATGCCTTGTTCCGTAAACGCATATGGCTTATATCTTCTACCACCATGAGAACCTTCTGAACTTGAGATCACAACTTGTGATCTCAAGTTTTTATATTCTTCTTCCGTTAACTGAAACCTAAAATGTTCAGGAAATCGATTGGAGTTTCTATTTACAGCTTGATTGAAGACTCTAGTTTCCACTTGATACAACATAGCCAAATCATTATCTAAAATAACTTGTTTTCCTCGTATAGTATAGATTATGCTTTTGATTTGTGCATCTCCTGCTGGTATAAGTGGATTTTCACTCATCGTTTCTCTCCCCATCCCTTTCATAAAGCACTTCTAAAATATCGTCTATAATATAATCTAAAGCTATACAAATCTTAGCAAGAACTTGGATTGTCACATTTTCATTTTGGTCTAATTTGTTTATTGTGTAGGTGCTAACACTCGCTAATTCTTTCTTCTTTAAGTCTCTGTCGAGTGGAATATGCCAGAGCTTTTTATAACTAACACATCATGATAAATCTCAAACAATCATAAAATACTTTTATAATTTTATCGCAAATAAAGTAGTTTAGATACTGATCACTCTATTTTCTTTGTCCTTCCAAATATCAAAGAGTTGCTATGAGGATTTATCGATTTGATTTTTCATATTTTAAACATCATTTGAAAGATAACTCTGAACTGCTCCTGTTGAAGCAGACACCTGAAATAACTAAAATTTCAGGCCTACGAACGGGAAGTATTTTAATAAGCCGATGCGTGAAAATCAGTGCTGTGCACAAACGGGAAGCCGTTATGTGCGCTATCAGCGAGGCACAGTTGCAGCGGTGGGTGACTCCGTATCATAATTACGCGGGCTACAATATGGGCTGAACGAATGGCTGGAAATCGAGCGCTTGGCCGGCCGGAGCAAACTGTACAAAGCGTCCCGCGTCGGCTGCTACATCGCTAACGGCCCGATAGAACCGTTCGAGAGCATCATTAAATGGGAGAAATATAACCGGCAACTTTCGACGATTACGACCGACTGGCTTATCACCACTACTTTGAACAGCCGTCCTAGTAGAAAGGCTCCCTTGCGGGAGCCTTTCTACACAATAAATTATTCTTTTACAAATCTTTACCAAATTTGTCCCAATTGAGATTTTCCGGGTTCGAAAATTACTGTTTAAGCCTTTCTGAGCTTTAGTTCTTACTCCCACTCAATCGTGCTCGGGGGTTTGCTCGTGATGTCATAGACAATGCGGTTGATGTGTCCGACCTCGTTGACGATGCGGGTTGAAACGCGCTCCAGCACATCGAACGGAATCTTGGCCCAGTCGGCTGTCATGAAGTCGCTGGTCGTTACACCGCGAAGCGCAATCGTGTAATCGTACGTACGGGCATCACCCATCACGCCCACCGAACGCATATTCGTCAATACGGCGAAGTACTGCGAAATGCTGCGATGCAAGCCGGCCCGGAAGATTTCGTCTCTGTAGATGGCGTCTGCTTCCTGCAAGAGCTTGACCTTATCGGCCGTGATATCACCGAGGATACGAACAGCGAGTCCGGGACCGGGGAAGGGCTGACGCCAGACAAGCTCTTCGGGCATGCCGAGTTCTTCGCCGGCTCTGCGGACTTCGTCTTTGAAGAGATCGCGCAGGGGCTCGACCAGTTCTTTGAACTCGATGTTGTCGGGAAGACCGCCCACGTTGTGATGGCTCTTGATGACGGCTGCATCGTCCGTGCCGCTTTCGATGACGTCAGGATAAATGGTGCCCTGCACCAGGACATCGACCGCACCGATTTTCTTGGCTTCTTCCTCGAAGACGCGGATAAACTCTTCGCCGATAATCTTGCGCTTGGTTTCGGGATCCGTGACACCGGCCAGGCGACCGAGGAAACGTTCGCCGGCATCGACGCGAGTCAGATTCATCTGATAGTTGTGACCGAAGACTTCTTCGACTTGCTTGGCTTCATCTTTTCTCAAGAGACCGTGGTCGACGAAGATACAATGCAGGTTCTGACCGACGGCGCGGTGAACGAGAAGCGCTGCGACGGCAGAGTCGACACCGCCGCTGAAAGCACAGAGGATCTTTTTTCCGGCTAGACGAACTGTCAAATCAGCAACCGTCTGCTCGACGAATGTAGACATCTTCCAATCACCGGCCAGACCGGCAATTTTGTAAAGAAAATTGGAGAGCATCAAGTTACCGTCCGTGGTATGGTTTACTTCGGGATGGAACTGCGTGGCATAAAACTTCTTGTCCGGGTTGGCCATGGCAGCTATGGGACAGGCATCTGAAGAAGCTGTCTTCACGAAACCTTCGGGCATGCGTTCGATGCGATCGCCGTGACTCATCCAGGCCACTGACTTTTCCGCTGCGCCTGCCATCAAAAGATCTTGGGCATCGGTGACAGTAATGCTTGTGTTGCCGTATTCTTTTCCATTGGGATCGGATAAAACCTCGCCGCCCAGCAGATGCGTCATTAATT
>JAAZFD010000042.1 GCA_012511925.1 Clostridiales bacterium | reverse complement strand
CGTGTTTTTGGCAACCTCGGCTTCTCGATATGCGGTATGTGCAAGCATGGATATTCCATTGCAATCGCCCACAGCATAGCAATTATTTATGTTCGTTCTCATCTGCAAATCGGTTATAATAGCTCCACGCTCTAAGCCTACGCCAATATTCTCTAAGCCTATATCGGTATTTGCTCTTCTGCCAACAGACATAAGCGCACAATCGTATTCAAGCTCCATGGTTTCGCCATTTTCAAGCACACAAGACACAGAATTCTCTGAAAACTTCACAACCTTTGTTGAAAGCATAAATTTAATTCCATGCTTTTCGTAGTTCTTTTTCAGAATCTCGCCCATCTCTGCATCGTTTTCGCCTGCGATATGGTCAAGCATTTCAACGACTACAACCTCAGAGCCTACAGAATTATAATACGAAGCCATTTCAAGCCCAATTACACCACCGCCAACAACTACGAGCTTATTAGGAACTTCACTAAGGCTTAAAACCTCTTTATTCGTAAGGATTTTTCCGCTTTCTATACCCTCTTTTACGCCCTCGATAGGAGGAATAACAGATGTTGAGCCTGTTGCAATTATTAGATTTTTAGCAATGTAGCTTTCTCCCTCAACTTCGATTTCAAAGTTTTCGCCCGAAAAGCCCTTTATTTTTCCGATGCCATTTACTACAGTAACGCCCTTTGCTTTCAAAGCGGATTTAACACCGCCTACAAGCAGTTTAACGACCTTGTTTTTGCGAGCAACAACCTTTTTGTGGTCGATTTCTATATTCTCAACGCTTATTCCGTACTTGTCGCCATTTTTTGCGCCGTCATACAGCTTTGCAGAGTATAAAAGCGTTTTTGTGGGGATACAACCCTCGTTCAGGCATACACCGCCAAGGTTATCACGCTCAACGCAAAGCACAGACAGCCCAGCTTCTGCGGCACGTTCACAAGCCAAGTAGCCGCCAGGACCTCCACCAATCACGATTAAATCATAATTCATAGTATTCCTCCGTTTTTTGTCTTTCACTGTAGAATAGAATAGCATAGTGGGGAAGAATTTTCAAGTTGACCACAATGAATCCAAGTAGGGGGAGTATTTTGCTATCCTCCCGAAAATCAGAACGCAGGATATGATTCTCCGTTGATTATTGGGCTTTCGGGCGTGCTCGTAGAGATACGCCGTAGTGGTGCACAACCGACCGCCTGCACGATTAAACCAACACAAAACAAAACCATATCACAGGGGCGGATTTTGTTAGCCTCCCGTATTACAATGTTCTGTTTGCGTTGGCGAATCCTATCGAATACCTTTCAGCCAATCACCCGAACATTTTTCGCATCGTTCGGGCGACCGATAAGATTATTCGCTATCGCTCATAGTGATATTGCCTAACGGCAGTGAGATTGCTACACAGTGATTATTTTTTTCAAAAATAATGATATTCGCCTAAGGCGAATTAGGCATGAAAAATCGTTCTTTCGTAGTGGTGCGACACAATTTGTTCACCGGCATTTATGCGTTTTTCGAAAACTGTTTATAGTGTTTCGGGAGGATATTGAATCCTCCCCTACGGCATTATGGGGTTGGTACTAAAAAGGGGGACATTACTCCCCCAAAAAAAGAACTCAAGGGTACAACCCTTGAGAATCCCACAACTATCCTGAAATTATCTGTATAAAACAGCGGACGCGCAATGCGCGCCCCTACATTTGGGTAGTAGTAGCCCAACAGTTATTTTGATGTCCAAGACATATTAAACCTTGCTTTTGCTACTTTTGCAAAAAGGCAAGGGGCGCCGCCCCTGCACCCCGCTCAAGGGTACAACCCTTGAGAATCCCACATCTTAATCGGGAGTTATGTTTGGCTATATCTTGCTTTTGCTACTTTTAGCAAAAAGTAGTGGGGTTTGGGGCAAAGCCCCAACAGGGGCTTGGGGACAGAGTCCCCAAAAGAATACCCAAAACCGTGCCTTCGTGCCTATTCCGAGAGCTGCTTGTGTATCGCCTCTGCGGCTGTTTTACCTGCACCCATAGCTAAAATAACCGTTGCAGCACCTGTTACAGCATCGCCGCCAGCATAAACGGAATCCCTCGTGGTAAAACCGTTCTCATCAGCTATAATGCCTCCCCAGCGTTGAGTATCCAAGCCCTTTGTGGTTGACTTTATAAGCGGATTAGGTGAAGTTCCTATTGCGATTATTACGCAATCCGATTCGATTTCAAACTCAGAGCCTTTTTTCTCAACAGGTCTGCGTCTGCCTGATGCATCGGGTTCGCCAAGCTCCATTTCAACACATCTTATTCCGCTTACGGATTTCTTATCTTCGCTTAAAATCTCAACGGGATTAGTTAGTAATCTAAACTTTATACCCTCTTCCTTTGCGTGTTCAACCTCCTCATGCCGTGCAGGTAGCTCCGCTTCGCTTCTGCGATAAACGATAGTAACCTCGTTAGCGCCAAGCCTTAATGCACATCTTGCCGCGTCCATCGCAACATTTCCGCCGCCAACCACAACAACATGCTTTGAATGCTTTATGGGAGTCATAGAATCGTCTTTATAAGCTTTCATCAGGTTCACACGGGTCACAAACTCGTTAGCCGAATATACACCGTTTAGGTTTTCGCCCTTAATCTTCATAAAGTTAGGCAATCCTGCACCCGAGCCTATGAAAATAGCCTCAAAGCCCATTTCCTGCAATTCGTCAATAGATAATGTCTTACCTATTACCATATTTGTTTCGATTTTTAAATCCAAAGCCTTTCAGCCTTCTATTTCCTTTTGAACTATAGCCGTGGGCAATTTGAACTCGGGCATCCCATACATCAGAACGCCACCAGCCACGTGCAATGCCTCAAAAATCGTAACCTCATAGCCTAACTTAGCCAACACGCCTGCACAAGACAAGCCAGCAGGACCAGAGCCGATAACAGCAACCTTTTTGCCATTCTTATGAATTTCACAATTGCCTTTGCAACCAGACTCAATCACATAGTCGGCAACAAAACGCTCTAATCTTCCAATGCCTACGGGTTCATGCTTTATACCACGAACGCAATACTTTTCGCATTGGCTTTCTTGAGGGCAAACCCTACCGCAAATTGCAGGAAGTGAGCTTGTTTTTGATATGACATCATAAGCGCCTGAAAAATCCTCTTGCCTGATTTTCTCGATAAATCCGGGAATATCAATAGCAACGGGACAACCAGAAACACAGGGCTTGTGCTTGCAGTTCAAACAACGCTCTGCCTCGTCAAGTGCCTGCTCTTTTGAATAT
>JAAZFD010000005.1 GCA_012511925.1 Clostridiales bacterium | reverse complement strand
GGCATAATTCTGAAGAACGACCGTATTATGCTTATATATTTTATTGCTTCTATTCTCTTACTTCGGCTTGTTCGGTTTGTCCCAATGTTTGTATACACATTTAACAGCATGTACATATTATGTTATCAAAGGAGGTGATTTTTAGTAAGAACCAAGATTTTGTTGTTGCAGGTGTAGATGCTGTCGTCGTGGATTTACTGGACCGACAGAACCAAGCTACGGGCGTTACCTATGGGTGCAAGCGGTGCTACAGGTAATATGGGCTTACAATCAAAAAACAACTAACACAGCTTATTTGGTTTGCAAAACTTCGACCTTACGTAATCACAGAAGAAGTTATCCTCATATAGAATTGTTATGATTAAACAATTACTGAAACCACTACTGCTTACGGACTGCAAAACCTTTATGATACACTTATTTCTAATGAACCTATTTATTCTTTCCTCCAAGACTTCAATATTACAACCGCAGAAAATCTTGACCTTCATTTTAGTTCACCTCCAAACGATAATAATGCGTATCGGGCGACTCTTCCCTGCTCAAAAAGCCTTCTTTAAACCATGGAAAGTATTTTTTTACCTCTAAAATGGTATTTTATAATAGTATAAGATTAGGCTTGTAAATGAGTTCTATGGTTGCTTGGTCATCTATATGGTTGTACCAGCAAATGTTGAATTCGGTTTCGCTGATTATTGTAAGCCCTGAAAAATGATAGAATATCAGCGGTTGATTGCTTACATACACTGTGTTCTCTTTTTGTGTATCTTCATAATCAGTAATGTTACAAAGAGCCGTATTTGCGCCAAAAGAGCTTACAATGTGAGTGTTCGGGTACTCGTTTGGCCAACTTTCAACATATCTTTGGTCTCCGAAAAGCTTCCTCTCTATATCCTCTCTTATCGGACAATTATCAATGCATTGCTCGTGCCATCTTTTTATTGCTATTCGTGCTGTTTCATCATTAACACAACCTACAAAGCCAGTGTTGTATATTCCTGTAACATCGTAGTAGGGGAAAAAGTCTTTTGAATTTCTATGGTGTGTAAGGAATAAAGACGCATTTGGATTTTCTTTAAAGATTAAAGACGGGTCATTGAAAAAGCATAAATCCGCATCTAAATGTGCAAAGTATTTAGCATCGGGGTGATTATTAAGAACATAATTGAGAAAAACTGGCTTTAGTGTCCAGCAATAAGCGTGGAATATCCGATTTTCCTTTGCCCTAAGTAATGCTTCGTCCTCTATTGTTGAAAGCATAACAGGCTCTACATTTTGAAACCTTGCCTTGCTAAGTACTTGATATGACTCCTCGTTTGCGCAGAGCACATAAAGCCTGTAGCTGTTGCAATGTCTTTCCAATGAGGCATACATGGCCAAAAATTTATATAAATGTCCTTTGGACACCACAGTTGAAAAATGAAACTTGTCAATCATAATGTAACTCCATTCCTATTATTTCGTCCAAGTTAATTTTGTATAAATGCCGTAGCATATTACATAGATGCGTAATGAATGTATCTGCTTCATGAGAATGCCATAACACCAATACTGCAGGAACGATATTTGGCATATCCCGAGCAATTCTTAGGAAGTTTTCATCAATATCTATTTCTGTTTCTCTAAAACACTTTGCTCGAAATGTTCTTAAAAGTAATAGATACAGCTCTAATAATATCTCGTGTTGCTTCTTTAAGGTTATTTGTTGTACTTCCTTGACTATATCGTCAAGTTTGTCTCCATCGAGCTGTACGCATTCCCCTAAGCATACAAGTTGCATATCGATATATTCCGTATCATCATATTTGTCGCAAATATAGTTGATGTTTTCAACAACATCATGGTAAATATAGTTTTGTGGATGCTCTTGATGAAGGCTAACTATATCCTTTGCAAATACTATTTTTAATCCATCCTTAAAAAGTCTGTAGCCTAAATCGTAGTCCTCAAAGCCATACTTTATTATCTTATCATCAAGCATTCCAACAGTCATTACCCGACTGCGTAACACAGATAGGGTGTTTGTTATGAAAAACCTCCATGGTATAGGATAATCCTCAAGCGTTCCGTATCTTTGTAGAATTTGCTTCGTTCCTGTTATGAAGTCGTTTTCAAGCTCAAAGCTATGCTGTTCTAATTCATGAAAAGACATTTTCTCTGCATTAGGAATTATCAAGCTTTTATCCTTTAGCTTTTGTTTCTTAAACGAGTTTGTATAGGTTTCTATGCTATTTTTTCTTTCCTCTGTGAAATCCTCATAATAATATGTGAATATCCTTTGCCAAAAAAGACCACAAACTACGATATCATCGCTTGTATGAGCTGAAATATGCTGAGTTAAAAAACTCTCAGATGCTATCATATCGCTATCATGAAAAATCAGAACCTCACCTTTTGCTCTTGATATTCCGTAATTTCTTGCATTTGCAATCCCTTTGTTTTTTTCAACTCTAAGAGCTGTCAGGGGATACTTCAATTTAAAATTTTCTACCAACTTCATGGTGTTGTCTTTTGAGCCATTATCAACAACGATAACTTCTGCATCACCATCATAATCTTGATTGTTAAGTGCAATTAAGTTTAGCTTTAGCCTTTCTTCGGCATTATATGAAGGTATTACAATGCTCGCTTTCATAAATTTTCCTCCTATCTTGGATTTTTGCAAGTGTAATAACATCGTCCTCTGTGGCGAACCCGTCAAAATCTGGATAATACTCGGCAATCATATCAACGGCTTCTCTCAGCATCATTATATATATTGAGTAAAAAAACGGTAGTTCAATCCTGTTTGACTCATAAATCGGAAATATGCTTTCCCTATCAAAAACACGAAAACCGCTAAAGTGGTAGCAAATAAGCTTTTCTTCGTCAACAAAAAGTTGATTATCGTGCATATTGTATTCGAAATTAGAATTGTTCCAATGTCCTATATTAACGCCCGATGTTGTGATTTCACTAACCCCATTAAACAGAGCTGGCATCTCATCTAAATATTTTTGGTCTCCAAATTCGTCGTCCCATGGTGCATTTTTGCATGATTCTAAGCACTTACCTTTCCACCACTTCACGCATTTACGACTTTCCTCGTTGTTGCTAAAGCTAATAAAGCCAGAGTTGTATTTTCCCGTCACCTCCTGAACTGAATCTATAAGCGGCTTAGGAAACAAAGGCATATTCACCTCGCCGCTTGATAACAAAACCGAGCTATCAGGCTGTGCCGTAAAAACAATTGTTGGGTCGCTCCAGAAAAACAAGTCCGAATCTATATAGGTTACGCGCCTTACTGTTGGATGCTCTACCAACAAATACTCAATCAAAAGGGGCTTAAGCATCCAACAGAATTCGCTAAAATCAAGCTTTTTCTTATGTTTTGAAAGATGTGCCTGCTTCAAATCTTCAATGCAAATTGTTTCTACGCATTTTGGGTTCAAATTATGTAGCAGGCTATATACCTCATCATCTATACAGAGTATATAAAGAACAAAATCGCCTATGTTTTGGTACATTGAACTAAGCAATACTATTGCTTGGAATAATCGCAAACTCGAAAGCACAGTACAATATACATTTTCCATTAGCGCTATTCACCTTTCTATATATAATCTTTATACCATGCTATTGTTTTTTTATGCCCGCGTCGAGGCTATGCTCAGGCTTCCACCCTAATACCCTGCGTGCTTTCTCTGCAGAAAGATACTGGCTTTTTATCTCGTTACTTCCTTGATTGAGTATTATAGGCTCTAAATCGCTGTTCATTGCATAGAGGATTTTTTGAACTACCTCTAATACAGTAAACTGCTTTTCGTTTCCGAAGTTGAAAGCCTCACCACCGATATCTAATTGCTCAATCCTTTCAGCTAAAAGAATATAAGCAGCTACGGCATCTTCAACAAAAAAATAATCTCTTACAAATGTTCCATCGCTTCGAATTACTGGTGCTTCATTGTTTATAACGCTTCGAATCGTTTGTGGAATAATTCTGTTGAAGTTCAAGACGCCACCACCGTAAAGGTTGCCGCATCTCGTAATACATACTGGTAAGCCAT
>JAAZFD010000041.1 GCA_012511925.1 Clostridiales bacterium | reverse complement strand
GAGATTTCCTCGGCTGCGATTGACCCATTCTGCGAGGTTCCCACTCTGTCCATGCTTGGCGATGCAATGATTATCGATAGACCTGCAAACAGACCGTTCGACCAATATCCCCGCAATGTTCTAAAAGCGGCAAACGAGTACATGAAATCAAATGGCATTGCTGATTCTATGTTGATTGGACCAGAGTTCGAGTTCTATCTGTTCGACAATGCGTGGTATTCGGTTGAAACAAATCGCTCTTCTTATGAAATCGATTCAAAGCAAGCGCTATGGAACAGCGATAGAGACGAAGACAGCAAGGGTTATCAACTCAATCCCAAAAAAGGTTATCACATGTCCCAGCCTGCTGACATTTCACAGGTTATTCGTAGCCGTATGTGTATGCTTATGGCTGATATGGGCATTGAAATTAAGTACCACCACCACGAGGTTGGCGGTTCTGGACAGCTTGAAATAGAGGTTGAGTTGGGTGATGTTTTAGCTATGGCTGACAACACCATGAACATAAAGTACATAATAAAGAATCAAGCGATTGCAGAAGGTAAAACAGCAACATTCCTACCTAAGCCCTTGTTCGGTGAGGCTGGAAGTGGTATGCATGTTCACATGCTTTTAAGGAAAAATGGCAAACCCCTTTTCTATGACGAAAACGGTTATGCTCAATTAAGCGAAACTGCACACTACTTCATAGGCGGTTTATTGAAGCACGCTTCATCTATTTGTGCATTTGCTAACCCCACTACGAACTCGTTTAAGCGCCTTATCCCCGGCTTTGAAGCTCCTGTAACGATTGGCTATGCTACCGCAAACAGAAGCGCTGTTGTGCGTATTCCCTCTTATGCGAAGTCGCCCGATTTAAAGCGTTTTGAGCTTAGAAACCCCGATGCTACCTGCAACCCCTACTACACCTACGCTGCAATTTTAATGGCTGGTATAGACGGTATTAAGAACAAGATTGACCCCTCAAAGAGCGGTTGGGGTCCTTATGACTTTAACCTCTATGCACTTTCTGATGTGGAAAAAGCCAAGATTGACTCCTTGCCTACAAACATTTATCAAGCGCTTGATGCTTTGGAAAAAGACCATGAGTATTTAACCGTTGGTAATGTATTCCCCAAAAGGTTGATTGATATTTGGGTGAGCAAGAAGCGTAAAGAGGCAGAGGAAATCGATAAGATTCCGCATCCTGCCGAGTTTGCAAAATACTTTGATATTTAATAGTATTAAATTTGGAAGGGGCTAACTGCCCCTTTTTTTGTTATCGAAAACGTGTTAATCATTCCAAGCAACCTGATTTCAAATACAAAGGTTTAACAGATTATTTGCAAATAGACCTAAACTCGAAAGAAAAATTAGAGACCTACTTAACTTGAATTTGTCGATTATGAACAATAAAGCGGGAAATAGGGCATAAAAGCCGATATTGAAACCTAAAACAGTCAAAAAATCGTAGGGACGACACTCTTATTTTCGCCCGCTTAGTCCTTTAATACAGCAAAAAAGCGGCTAACAGCCCCTTTATATTTGCAATCGTGGGTATTCGAACTGATGCAATTATTTATTTGTATTGTTTTCGATACTTCACCACAAAACAAAAAACCGTACCTAAGTACGGTTTCATGTATGTAATCATTTTATGAATCTTTCGTAGACGATTAAAACGAGGAGCACAGCGGCAATCGCATAAAGGATTATCGACAGAATTTTCTTCACCTTTTTTTGAGCAGGTGAATTAAGTATAGGTGAATAACCCTGCGGTTCGAGCACGCCTTTGCATTTAGGACAGCTCGTCATGTGGTCAAGTGCATCCGCTCCACAATGAGGACAAGTTACAATATGCCTTTGCAAGCTTTTACTGTACTTTGGTTTCTGTTGCTCCATTTTTCTCCGTTATAACAATACGAGTAGGATTACTACTAACATAGCAATTCCGAAGATGCCAGCAACAACAAATCCTGCCTTCATCGCACCTACGAAAATCCAAAACTCTTCTTTTTTTGTTAGTCCATTATTTGAATATGCGGTATGCCCAGATTCCTCATGCTCGCCTGGTTCTTCGGTTGAAGTTTGCAGCTCGCCGCCACTATACCAGGGCATACCCTCTACATTCATTTTTGCTATTACACGACCGTCATCGTCGTCATAGCGTTTGCGTTTCGCCATTTTGTCCCCTTATTTGTTATAGAGATTCCCGTCATACAAGTGGCAAACAACATAATGTCCATTGCCTGCATCGTATGTCTCGGGGGCTTTTTCCTTACATATATCCATGCAATGTCTGCACCTTGTATGGAACTTACATCCAGAAGGTGGGTTTGCAGGCGAAGGCACGTTACCTCCCAAGATTATGCGGTTTTGCTTGTGGTTCGGGTCCGGCACTGGTATTGCGCTGAACAATGCCTCTGTGTACGGGTGCAAGGGTTTAGCGAATATATCGTCTTTGTTTGCGAACTCAACCATGCTGCCTAAATACATAACGCCAACGGTGTCGGAAATATGCTCAACAACGCTTAAATCGTGCGAGATGAATAGGTAGGTTAAACCAAATTCATTCTGCAAATCCTCTAACAGGTTTATAATCTGTGCCTGAATCGATACGTCGAGTGCCGAAACAGGTTCGTCGCAAACTATAAAGT
>JAAZFD010000040.1 GCA_012511925.1 Clostridiales bacterium | reverse complement strand
TTGCACACCGAATTTTATATGTTATAATTAGTTAATAAATATTGAAGGTGAAAATATGTTAAAAAAACTTGTGTTGCTTTTGTTGGTTGTAGCTTTTTTAGCTGCTTTTGTTGGCTGTGGGAGTTCAGAAAATTCGAATCTTGACCCCGATGCGAAAAAAGCCGCAGGTGATGTAATTGCGGCAGTAAAAGAAAAGGTTGAATACGAAGCAAAGCTAATAGCAATCAAAGCGAAAGAGGCTTTGGCTACAACTACGGCTAAAAAGCAGGAGTACGCTAAGCAAGCCAAGGAATATCAAGAAAAGATTGACGAGCTAAAAACCACGATTTCTACATTGCAAGCTAAGTTCGATAAATTTAAGGATATTCTTTCCCCTGCGCAATGGATGGAAATCTACAACTATTTCACCAGTCAATATAAAAAAGTTTTAGGCGGTTAATATGAAAAGGTTATTAGTTATTCTTTTGGTTGTTGCCTTGATTCCTACATTTTTTGGATGCAGCAAGGAGCTTTCTCCCAAAAAAGCGCTACAGTTGGTGAACGAAAACAGCTTTATGTCTTTTCCACTAAAAACGCTTGAGTCGGAACTCGAACCCACGAATTTTACACGCGAGGAGGGCGAGCCAGGCTACAAGCTATATAGGGACGAGCGTACCTTCGTGCAGGTTTCGGGCAATCCGCCGTCTGACAGCGTTATGATGGTAACAAGGTTTTCTACGACTTCACCCAGATACAATGTTTTGGGAATAGAGGTTGATTCTGCTTTCTCTGATGCGTACTATACGCTTATGGATTATGGCTTTGGTGAGCCTACGGTAATAGGCGGAACATTTATGCAATCCCGTGGCGGCGATATTATAATAGATGTTTATGGGAATGATGTGGGCGAGGTAACCAAAGTTGAGGTGTATTTTACCTTCTATCGTGATTATTTGGTGATACCAACGGCAGCACCCGAAAGCTAAGGCTTTCGGAATAACGCCTGCGGCGAATGCAGAACGCAGAACGCAGAACGCAGAACGCAGAATCAGAACGATTACACAATAATTTTTGTAGGGGAGGATTTTGCTATCCTCCTGTTTTTTACTGTATTAGAAGAACCAACAGAAAAAGATAACCATCTCTCCGCAGGGGTGCAACCGAGATTAAGTATGATTTAACAGTTCTTAGTAACCAAGTTAACTTTTTCACCTACATAAATTTGCGATTATTAACGTATGGAACGTTTACTTTTTTGAAAAAAGTAACAAAAACAAGATTATTTATAATATAGCCCAAGCAACAAAACTCGCTTTGCATTTATCTATGGGATTCCTATGGGTTATACCCTTAGGTGGGGTGCAGGGGCAAAGCCTCTTGCCTTTTAGCAAAAGTAGTGGGGGCGTTGGGGGCAAAGCCCCAAGAACGAAGAGGACGAGAGATACAAGAGGAACGTTTACTTTTTTGAAAAAAGTAACAAAAACAAGATTATTTATAAAATAGCCCAAGCAACAAAACTCGCTTTGCATTTATCTATGGGATTCCTAAGGGTTATACTCTTAGGTGGGGCGCAGGGGCAAAGCCCCTTGCCATCTAGCAAAAAGTAGTGGGGGATTGGGGGCAAAGCCTCAAGAACGAAGACACGAAGGAACGTATGGAACGTTTACTTTTTTGAAAAAAGTAACAAAAACAAGATTATTTATAAAATGCCCAAGCAACAAAACTCGCTTTGCATTTATCTATGGGATTCCTAAGGGTTGTACCCTTAGGTGGGGTGCAAGGGCAAAGCCCTTGCCTTTTAGCAAAAGTAGTGGGGGGGGTTGGGGGCAAAGCCCCAAGAACGAGGACACGAAGGAACGTATGGAACGTTTACTTTTTTGAAAAAAGTAACAAAAACAAGATTATTTATAAAATAGCCCAAGCAACAAAACTCGCTTTGCATTTATCTATGGGATTCCTAAGGGTTGTCCTATCGTCCTATCATTTCCAAAAACTCCGATTCGTCTATCACACGAATACCAAGCGATTGCGCCTTTGTTAGCTTGCTTCCCGCATCCGTTCCGCAAACCAATAGGTCAGTTTTTTTGGAAACGCTTGAAGTTGCAGCACCTCCCAGCTCGGCAATTTTCTCCTCCGCTTCGGGTCTTGTCATGCTTTCCAGTTTGCCTGTAACTACCACCGTCATTCCGCTGAACACTCCGCCGGACTCTTTAGCTTTTTCCTCACGTGGCGAAACGCCCAATGCAAACAATTTGTCTATGTCTTTGGCTATGCGCTCGTCTGCAAAGAACTCTATAATGCTGTTTGCAATAATCTCTCCTATGTCGTTAACCGAAAGCAGTTGTTCTGCGCTTGCGTTTTTCACATTCTCAAAGCTAAAAAACTTTGCCGCTAAATCCTTTGCCGTTTTTATGCCTACATTCGGGATTCCCAAACCGTATAGAAAACTTGCCAAGGAGCAATCCTTGCTGTTCTCTATTGAAGAAATCAGGCTCGATGCTTTTTTAACTCCGAACAATGGCAAGCCTATAAGCTGCTCCTCTTTTAACTCGTAAAGCTGTGGAATGCTTGTGATGTTTAGCTGTTCTATTAGCATTGCCGCAGTTTTGTCTGCAAACATTTCTATATTCATTGCGTTTCTGGAAGCAAAATGGGTTAGCCTTGAAACGATTTGCACCTTGCATGAAAGCGAATTTGTGCAGAAAATATGCACTCCACGCTGTTCGATATGCGAGAAGCATTCGGGGCATTTTGTGGGCATTACTTCGGTTGACTTTGCGTTCTCATCAACATTCCCCAAAATTTCCGGAATTACATCGTTGCTTCTGCGAATAAAAACCCTGCTTCCAACGCTTACACGCTTTCGTAAAATATCATCGTAGTTGTTTAGTGTTGCTCGGCTAATAGTTGCGCCAGCAAGGTTTACGGGAGCAAGAATTGCCAAGGGTGTTAGCTTGCCCGTTCTGCCAACCTGCCAATTTATTTTTTCGATTGTTGTAATGGCTTCCTCTGCCGGGAATTTGTATGCTACCGCCCATTTGGGGAATCTGTCGGTATATCCCAAAGCCGCCCTTGTTTTATAAGAGCATACCTTTACAACCATGCCGTCAATCAGAATATCCATTTCGCTTCTATTGATTTTTTCGATTTCGCTTGTAAGCTCTGAAACGCTTGTATAATACTTTGTGTACGAATCCGTAGGCAAGGAATTTTCTTTTAAGAACTCAAGCATCTGTTTTTGATTTTCAAAATCTTTTCCCTCTACATATCCAACATTGTAGCAATACATATCAAGATTTCGTTTTGCCGTAACCTTGGGGTCTAAATTTCTCAAAGCACCTGCCGCCGCATTCCTTGCGTTTTTCAAGATTTCGCCGCCGCTTTGATTTAGCTTTTCTAAAACCGAAAGCCGCATATGCCCCTCGCCTTGAATTTCGATTTTGCCTTTGAACTTAATTGTTAGCGGAACGCTTTTTATCGTTGCAACCTGAGTAAGTATCTGCTCGCCCACTATTCCATTTCCACGAGTTGCGGCGGAAATCAGCTTGCCATCTTCGTAGGTTAAATTTATTGTAAGACCGTCTAATTTGTGTTCAAGTGAAAATTCTGTGTCGGGGAATTGCGCTAAAATTTTGTTGCACCAGTTTTCTAATTCGGTTAATGAATTCACCTTGTCTAAGCTATACAGCCTTTGAATATGAGTATGCTGTGAAAACTGCTTTATGGGTTCTGCGCCAACTCTGCGAGTTGGGGAGGAGGGCAACACTTCGCCAACTTCTTTTTCTAATTCTACAAGCTCATCATAAAGCAGGTCGTATTCCGCATCGGAAACCAATGGTTCATCTGTCATGTAGTATGCTGTTGCAAGCTCGGCTAACTGCTCTACTAATTCCTGCATTCTTTGTTTTTTATTAAAAAATAAATCCATTAGACCCTCCGTTATGAAGATATGTTTTGCGTAAATAATAATTCGATTTCGCCATCAACGAGATAGCAAATTATAACCTTTGTTCCCTCTCTTGCAAGTATGAGAGTTACTCCGCCACGCTTTTTTATATCGGAATCAAAGCCGTATGCTTTTGACTCGGCTATGATTTTTTCAAGTTCTTTTTCGTTAACCTGTGTTTCTTCGTTTTCCGCAATTACCTCTGCAATCGTGGTGTTTGAATTGTCGTAGGCGATAAATAAATCATCGGGGTGAAAGCTATACCCAAGCGAATTTATTTTATCTGTTATGGGCTTTAGCTCGCTATTGCTTCCTCGAGTAAACGCCCAAACTATCGCCAACACAAGTACGGCACAAGCGGAAATGATTAAAATTGTTTGTATTCTTTTGTTCTCCATCATCTAATCAATAGTATTCCTGCACAGAAAATTACCATAGTTAAAGCGGCGTAAATGTCTATGCTTGAATACTTCATAACTTTCATTCTTGTTCTGCCTATGCCGCCATGATAGCAGCGTGAGTCCATAGCGTATGCCAATTCATCAGCCCTTTTGAACGCAGAAATGAACAACGGAATAAGTATGGGAATCATAGATTTTGCTCGTTTAATTAGTCCACCAGTTTCAAAGTCTGCGCCTCTTGCTAATTGTGCTTTCATAATTCTGTCGGTTTCGTCAAGCAATGTGGGTATGAATCTTAGTGCTATCGTCATCATCATTGCAAGCTCGTGTACAGGAAATTTTACGAGTTTTAGCGGCTTCATTAAAGACTCTATTGCATCGGTCAACGCAATAGGGGTAGTGGTTAATGTCATAAGCGAGGTGCCTGCAATCAGCAAAACAAGTCTTGCGATTATGAACAGTGCCCGTAAAATTGCTTCGTCGGTAATGTAGATAATCCACCAATCAACTAAAGGCTTGCCCTCTTTAACCATGAAAATATTCAGCACGAACATGAGTAGCAATATCCAACGCAAGGGGCGCAACGAGTGCAGAATATAGCGAATAGGAATTTGCGCCGCCAACACTGCCAAGTACATGAATGCGGCAATGGGAGCGAAAAGCCAAAGCTCATCTACCACGAAAATAATTATCATGTATGCAATAGTTAGGAGAATTTTCGTGCGTGGGTCTAACCTATGCACTACCGAATCCCCGGGGAAGTACCTACCCAAGGTTATGTCTTTTAACATATTCCCCACCTCTTTTTCGAGTTATTTCCCGAGAAATACTGATTATTCAACAAAAGATTTCCCGTTTCAGAAATATTTCCCGGGAAATATTGATTATTTTTCAGCATAGTCCCAACCTCTCACACAGTATTTCGAACAGCTCGTCCATCAAAAAAGCATCTTTGGGAATGTCGATTCCTCTGCTTCTTAGCTCATTTGCCAACACCAAGCCTTGCGGTAAACCCAAGTTTATTTCAAGCAATT
This sequence comes from Clostridiales bacterium, assembly GCA_012511925.1. Lineage (GTDB taxonomy): Bacteria > Bacillota > Clostridia > Christensenellales > CAG-138 > DUPG01. Next base: position 15,160 of record JAAZFD010000040.1, on the reverse strand, counting down.
TTTCAGAATGTAAAAATATTTCCCTCGGTGTATCGTCCATTACTATTTTGCCCTTATTCATTACAATGATTCTACTTGATGCTTTCAACACATCGTCCATAGAATGTGAAATCATAATAACGGCACAACCCAAAGCATCTTTTAGCTTCATAATGGTTTGCATGATTTCTTTTCTGCCCGACGGGTCAAGTCCTGCCATGGGTTCGTCAAGCACCAAATATTTTGGACGCATAGCAATTATTCCTGCTAATGCCGCTCTGCGTTTTTCGCCGCCGGACAGCTCAAAAGGGGATTTCTCTGCAAACTTTTCGTATTCAAGCCCAACCAAATAAAACGCTTCACGCACTCGCTCGTCAACATCTGCTTCGCTTAGTCCCATATTTTTTACACCGAATGCAATGTCTTTCTCAACCGTTTCTTCGAACAGCTGATGCTCGGGATATTGAAAAACCATGCCTACCTTGGCTCTGCCTTCCTTGCGCTTGCGTTTATCGCTCATGTCTATTCCGTCAACGAAAACCTTGCCGCTGTTAGGTTGAATAATGCCGTTCATGTGAGTTGCCAATGTGCTTTTTCCCGAGCCCGTATGACCTATGATTCCCACGAACTCGTTCTCATGAATCGTAAGGTTTATGTTTTCAAGTGCGCCATGCTCGAACGCCGTACCTTCCATATATGTATGGCATACGTTTTTTAGTTCAATCGCCATTTGTTACCCCCAGAGCTTCCGCAATGAAGTTTGCAAAGTCTTTTGCATTCAAAGCATGAGTTGGGCGCATACCCTTGGCGATAAGCCTGTTTCGCAAATCAACAACAGCAGGAACATCCAATCTTAACCCACGCAATGCCGCAGCCTGCGAGAACACCTGTTTGGGAGTTCCCTGCAACGCAATCTCGCCGTCTGCCATTACAATTACTCTGTCGGCAATGGTCGCTTCCTCCATGTATTGAGTTATCATTACGATTGTGATTCCCTCGCTATTTAGCCTTTGAACGATTGACAATACCTCCGCTTTCCCTGCCGGGTCTAACATTGAGGTTGCTTCGTCTAATACCAGCACTTCGGGTTGCATAGCTAATAGTCCTGCTATGGCTATTCGTTGTTTTTGACCGCCCGAAAGCATATGTGGAGCGGATGTTGCGTAGCTTTCCATGCCAACGGCTTTCAGCGCCATGTTAACACGCAGGCGAATTTCCTTTGGCTCGATTCCAAGATTTTCGGGAGCGAACGCAACATCGTCTTCAACAATCGTTGTTACGATTTGGTTGTCGGGGTTTTGAAAGCAGATTCCCACAGTTTTTTTAATCTCCAATGACCTTTGCTCGTCCTTGGTATCCATTCCCTTAACAAGTACATTGCCGCTTGTGGGTTGTAAAAGTCCGTTAAGATGCTTTGCTAATGTGCTTTTGCCCGAACCGTTATGACCTACAATGCACAGGAATTCGCCCTGCTCGATAGAGAGGGACACATCCTTTAGTGCAGGCGCAATCGAAATATCTTTCGCTGCATTGTATTCGTAGCTTATCGAGTTTACCTCAATTATTCCCATGTATTTTCCTTATGTGTTATTGCCGTTGGCGCATAATAATTAACCGACTAAACGGCTGTATTAGTTTACCACAGTTTGAGGGGCTTAACAAATTATATTTATGGAGCTTCGCTCCCAATGAAATCGCCTTCGGCGGTGAAATCCGTTCTTCGAACGGGTGAAATATTTTTTCTTCGAAAAAATGTGAAATACGCCTGCGGCGTATTAAGAGCGGCGAACGGTTTCGTGGATTTTGTTGGGGCGTTGCCCAAGGGGGACGGTTGGGCACGCTTACTTTTCTTGAAAGAAGGTAGCAGAGCCACCGCAGTAACAAAAGAACAAGGTTAGTATGTTTTAATTGAATGAGTAATATTTTCAAGGGTAAAAGGGGACGGTTAGGCACGCTTGCTTTTTGAAAAAAGTAGCAAAAACAAGATAGTTTTTCAAAAGAGCCGTTTGATAACAGTGCACTAAACAACATTTAATTCTCACAAAAATTTTACTCTGTTGTAGGGGCGTACCTATGTGTGCGCCCGCCATTTGAGCGATAAGCACATTTTTCACCATGCAAAATGTAGGGGAGGATTCCATATCCTCCCGAAAAAATTATATTATCCCTGTAGGGGCGGGCATTGCCCGCCAGCCATCGTGGATTATGCATTCTGAATTTATCAGCTGTCTGTTTTTTTCATATCAAGAATATCCATTGGCGACAAACCCTGCATCGTTAACACATAAGGAGTAATGATTTCTTCAACTTCCGCCAAGGTGTATAAATCCTTTGTTGGTTCTTCATCTTCGGGTTTTTTGTCATTCAAAAGATAGTTCACAAATACGCCTGCTCTATACATGGTATCCTCTTTTGTTATTACCATGAAAGCTGAGTTTACAACCACATACGAAACATATTGCTCCGAATCGGGTAATCTGCCGAAAAACTCCCACCACACATTAGCATCACGCAAAAGATAAAAGCACTCGTCGCCCACTACGGGCACATTGTTTTCGTGCCAAGAATGAGAGCTACGCTTGTCGGCAATTTTTATTTGCGTGCCTGCAATCTCTTTGTCCCCATAACTTTTTTGTACTTCAAAGGTTATGACTGTGCAATAATTTACACTGTCGTTTGCGTCTTCATTTGACTTCAAATAGTGGTGTGTAACCTTTAATTCTTGAACATCAACAATCTTTCCAAACACAAAATAGCTTGCCATTAAGAACGATTCGGTTCCCGACAGACCGCTCTCAGGTGCGATAATCTCGGGTTCGGCTAAGCGTTCTACAAATTCATACTCTGCTTTGTCTATGATTGACAAACCATTTTCGTCTAAATAGTTAATTGTTGGCTCTGGTTCTGAAACCTTTGTTGCACATGAGTACATAGAAAGAACGGTTAAGATAACTAAAAACACGACTAAAAACTTTTTCATACAGCACCTCTTTGTAATAATATTCCTATGAAGTTGTTATTATGATAGATGATATATTAACCGTTGTCAAGCGATTTTTTGCATTATATTTGCTTTTACCCTTGGTAGTACGCTAAAAACTTTTTTATCGGTTATGGCAGATTTCCACGAAATCCATTTGCTTTGTGTTCCATTGGCAAACCAACCAATGAAAATGAAACTTTTACGGTAGTAGGGAACGTACCTATGCGCCCGCTATCGTTTTAGGTCTGTGCAACAAAGGTGTGTGAGGGACGATGGAACGAGGGAGCGATAGCAACGCTTACTTTTCTTGAAAGAAGGTAGCAGAGCCACCGCAGTAACAAAAGAACAAGATAAAAAGTGTTCTCTGCTCTAAGCTCTACCCACTAAAAAAGGGGCTTTCGCCCCTATTTTTTGCTTCGCAATTATTGTCTTGTAGTGTCAACTACGATTTCACCCGAAATAATCTTAGCTTTAAGCGCTTCGACTTCGGCCTTCAACTCATCAGAAACCAGCTGTGTCAATGTGTCTTCGCCATATCCAACGCCAACGAAACCGTTTTCCATGTTTGTAACAACTGTTTCGCCGCCCATGAATGTGCCATTATTGATAAATTCTTCAACTGCTGCGAAGATTGACTCGCCAACTTCCTTTTTCATAGAGCAAATAATAACATCGGGGTTGATGTACTTCTGGTCGGAGTCAACGCCGATTGCATAGATTTTTTGCTCTGCAGCCGCTTCAAACACACCCTCGCCAGTTTTGCCTGCGATTTGGAATATTATATCACAGCCTGCTGTAATCAAGGAGTTTGCACTTTCCTTGCCCTTTGCGGGGTCTTCAAATTCGCCTGCATAAACTACCTGAACATCGATATCGGGGTTTGCGTAAAGTGCACCCTGCTTGTAGCCTGCGATAAAGTCGTTAATCGTGTCTATATCCATTCCGCCAACTGCACCGATTTTCCCCGTTTTGCTCATTTTTGCCGCAATGTAGCCAATCAAGAAGGAGCCTTCGTTTTGAGCGGATAGAATGTTATGAACGTTCTCTATATCCGCTACAGCATTGTCAACGTAGATAAACTTCGTATCGGGCATTGTGGGAGCAACTGCAACCAAAGCATCATAAAACTGCCAGCCAACAGCAACAACGAAATCGTACTCTTCAGCCGCATTGATTAGGTAGGGTTGATACAAGGAAGCGTCCTCTTTGCATTCGAGAACCTGTGTTACAACTCCGTAGGTGTCCTTTAGCTTTTTTAAGCCTTCGTCTGCTGAATCATAGAAGGAACGGTCTCCTAAACCGCCTGCAACTACGATAGCAACGGAAACGGGTTCGCCCTCTGTCTCTTGCGGAGCGGGTGTACCTGTTGTATCAGGGTTTACTGTTGGTGTAGGAACGGGAGTTTCAGTTTTGTTACAGCCAACAAATGCGAATAGCATGGCAAAAATAATTGCCAAAGTGATAATCTTTTTCATTTTTAAGACCTCCTGTTTTTTTGAGCCTGTGGCTTGTCCTTATTATATTACAAAACCTAAAATTTTCAAGTGGAAAAGGAAATATAGTTTTTAGCAGAGAACTTTGAGCTTAGAGCTTAGAGTTTTGAGCTTAGTGGTTAGTAGCAAATAGTGATTCAGCGTGCTAAATAGCTTTCTTCGCTTTTGGCTTGATAACTTTACGACCGATAGCAAGCTCGCGAGTGATTCAGCGTGCTAAATAGCTTTCTTCGCTTTTGGCTTGGTAACTTTACTACCGATAGCAAGCCGTGAGTGATTCAGCGTGCTAAATAGCTTTCTTCGGTTTAGTTTTCTTCGCTTTTGGCTTGATTTTGGCTTGGTAACTTTACTACCGATAGCAAGCCTGCGAGTGATTCAGCGTGCTAAATAGCTTTCTTCGGTTTTGGCTTGGTGTTAGCTTGGCATGGAAGTTTCGGGACATAGTCCAGGCTTAATCGATAGCTACCGATTGCCGATATTCCGCAAATAGCGATTCGCCTATTGCTTTTTGACAATTCATTTCTAAAAATGCTATAATATATTCAAATAAAATGCGTATAGTGATACAAAAGGAGGCATTATGAGCCATATCACATCGGTTTTGAAGCGAATGAAGTACATTTTAATATTCATTGGAGCATATTTTGTTTTCTTTGTGTTATCGGGCGGTAGTGCAGTAAATTGGTACGATATTGTAATGGCGAAAGTGCCTATTACGCTTGTGCTAACGTCATTTCTGCATTTTGATATTATGCATCTTTTATCGAATGTGCAAGGTATGTTGATTTTCGGATGGGTATTATGCAGTAATATTTCATATAGAAAGGCAAATGGTCCAACTTTACCGCTGTTGCTCTCGATTTCAAGCGTAGTTACAGGCATTTTGCCTTATTATTTAGACCTGAACGCATATACTGCAGGGGCAAGCGGTGCGGCATACGCTTTGGAAGCGTACGTTTTTGCGTTTGCTTTCTTGGGCGGTAAAGACCCTTTGGCTGTTCGTTTGCGACAATTAAGCGGTTGGCTTGCGATTAGTGCCGTATTTGCTGTGCTTTGGTTCTTTAATTCCGAGGTTTCGTTTGTCGGTCATTTTAGCGGTGCGATTGTTGGAGTTGTGGTTGCATTGGTTGATTTTGAAAGAAGAAAGCAGATAAAGCGAATCAATGATGAGCGAAAAGCGAATGTAGACAGTCAAACATATTTTCAGCAATGAGGAAAAAAATGTTGGCTTTTTGTATTTCAGCGAGCGATTGCCTACGGTTCTTGTCTGTTGGTTTTCATTTCGATTATTTTCGGGGGGATATGGAATCCTAACCTACAAGGTTCTAAGTTCTACACTCTAATTACTGTCGCCCAGCTCCACAACACAAACCTCCGCCGGGTTAAACAAGCGCAACGGGGCAATATATTCGGCTAAACCACGCGTAACAATCATTTTGCTTGAATCGAGTATGTATTCGCCTGCATCGTATTCGGGAAAAATCTCGCCATTTGGTGAGAATATGCCGCCAACAAAGGGAACTCGCACAATTCCGCCATGTATATGACCGCTTAATATTAAATCCGCTCCCCATTTTGCGTACTCGGAAAAGAATAGGGGATTGTGCGCAAGCAATATGTTGTATGCGTTTGAGTCGATTTCGCCAAAAAGGCTTGTTAGCTGTTCGGCTGTCATTGAGTATTTCGGCTCACCGCTGTCCTCAACTCCGCTATATGTGTAAAGCGGCAACATTACGCCAAAAAGATTTATTGTTGTTTCGTTTATATCGAGCGAAACTGTTTCATTGTCAAGAATTTTCACTCCGTTTTCAGATAGACTGTTTTTCAGCTTTTCAAATATGTGCTTTGGCATCATCTCTTCATGATTTCCCATAACCATGTAGGTTTCGAATTTTTGTGCTATTGTTTTTGCAAATTCAAAGAATTTTGATGTGTTTTCGGTGTCGGAATTAACCATATCGCCTCCGAAAAGTACTAAATCGGGGTTTTCTTTATTGATTATAGACACTAAATACGAGTTGTATTTACCGAATTGACGGTCGTGCAGGTCGGAAATAAATACGATTTTGATACTTTCGGCACTTATTTTTGGACTTACAACCGAAAAGCCTGTCTTCTGAATTACAAGATTACTATGTGCCCAAAGTGTGGCAGCTATTAGAATAAGCCCAAGAAAAATATACAAGGAAGCTCTCTTTCTACGCTTTTTCACTCTTTTTCATCGCTTTGCTCGTTAAATTCTTCTAAAAACTTCTTGAATACTGCATTGAGTTCGTTTTCGTCTGCTATGCCCTCATAATCGCCTTCGATGTTTTTTCGCAAAATCAAGTATTCTTCTGCTTGTTCGATTGCAGGCAGTAGAACGACATAGGTTTTTGTGTTGTATTGCGTTTCTAACATGACTTCGAAGTGGGTTTCCACTCCGTCTGTGTCCTCAAGTATTAGAATTTCAGGCTCGTATTCGTTCATGCTTTTTAATAGGGGAGGGATTTACCTTCCCAATTTCAGATTTTAATAAGGGGAGAACCTCCCCCTTATTATTATGCCTTTCCGTTGCAACCCAATACATTAACCAGCTTATGGCGAACCATCTCTTTGATGGCGGCACGCGCGGGCTTTAGGTACTGGCGTGGGTCGAAATGTGAGGGGTTTTGTGCCATGTACTGCCTAATAGTTCCTGTCATTGCTAAACGCAAATCGCTATCGATATTGATTTTGCATACAGACATTGCGGCTGCTTTTCTAAGCATATCTTCGGGAACGCCGATTGCATCAGGCATATTTCCGCCATTGTCGTTTATCATCTTTACAAATTCGGGAACGACAGAGCTTGAACCGTGCAGCACGATAGGAAATTGTGGTAGGCGCCTTTGGATTTCCTCTAAAATGTCGAAACGAAGCTGTGGTTTTGTGCCTGGCTTGAACTTGTATGCGCCATGGCTTGTGCCGATTGCGATTGCCAAGGAATCAACATTTGTGTTTTTTACGAACTCTTCAACATCGTTGGGGTCGGTGTAGCTTGCGTCTTTTGAATTTACCTTGATATCGTCTTCCACACCCTCTAATCTGCCAAGCTCGCCCTCTACAACTACGCCATGAGCATGTGCATATTCTACAACCTTGCGTGTTAGTGCGATATTTTCTTCGAATGGAGGTGTGAGCCGTCAATCATAACAGAGGTAAAGCCTCCGTCAATACAGCTTTTGCAAAGCTCGAATGAATCGCCATGGTCAAGGTGTACGCAAATAGGCAGGTTGGTTTCAATAACTGCTGCTTCTATTAGCTTCATAAGATATGTATGGTTTGCATACTTGCGTGCGCCTGCTGATACTTGAAGAATTAGGGGTGCGTTTTCCTCTTTTGCAGCCTCTGTGATGCCTTGGATAATCTCCATGTTGTTGACGTTAAAAGCGCCTATTGCATAGTTGCCCTCATAAGCCTTTTTGAACATCTCGGTACTTGTTACGATTGCCATAATTTATTCCTCCTGTTAGATTACTAACTTGATTGTAACACCTTTTACAGATATATACAAGCCGATTACCTTAAAATACTTTGTGGTATACTATCTAATTATGCGTTTATTATGGCTCGATAGTACAAATAAAGTTGTATAGCGACTCCAATTCGGCTTGAGAGTAGTATTCGATAACTAACTTTCCCTTGTCCATATCGCCAATTAGCTCAACCTTTGTTGCTAATATCTGCTGCATTTTTTCGACAATCGATTTTATGGCCGGGTCTGCCTGTTGTTTTTTTCGGGTTTTTGAGATGACGGCTTTTCTTTCATCTGAATTTATTTCGTTTTCAAGCTGACGAACCGACCAACCCTGTGAAGTAACCGAATGAGCGAGGTTTTCACGCTTCTTTTCGTCTTTTATGCCAAGTAGCACCTTTGCGTGTCCTGTTTGGAGTTCACCAGAGCGTACCATTCTCTGAATAGATTCGGATAGGTTTAGCAAACGAACCGAGTTTGCGATAGCGGAGCGACTTTTGCCCAGTCTTTGTGCGGCTTCGTCTTGCGTTATATCGTGCTGTTGGATTAAAAAGCGGATTGCCTTTGCTTCTTCAATCGGGTTTAGGTTTTCACGCTGAATGTTTTCGATTAAAGCGATTTCGAATAGCTGCTCGTCCGCAAAAGCCTTAACTATTACGGGGATTGTAGATAGTCCTGCAAGCCTTGCGGCACGAAAACGTCTTTCGCCTGCAACTATGGTGTAGCGGTCTTTATTTGCTGTTACTATTATGGGTTGCACAATGCCATGTCTTTTTATTGATTCGGAAAGCTCAAATAGCTTTTGCTCGTCAAATTCTTGGCGTGGCTGTGCGGGGTTGTTGTCGATAAGTCTTATATCAACCTCAATAACTCCTCCTGAATTGTTTTGTGGGGTTTCATAGTCGGAAAATAGGGCGTCTAATCCTCTGCCAAGCACTTGCTTTTTTTGCTGTGTCATTTGTTGTTACCGTCCTTTTCAATCAATTCTTTGGCTAAATCCGTATAAGCCTTTGCGCCTGCACATTTGGGGTCGTAGAGATTTATAGGTAAACCGAAGCTGGGCGCTTCGCCTAATTTTACCGAGCGCGGGATAATGGTTTCGTAAACCTTGTTTTTGAATAGCTTTTTTACTTCGTTTACAACTTGCGCAGAGAGATTTGTTCTTACATCGTACATGGTCATAACAACACCTTCTACGGCTATTGCAGGATTTAGATGCTTGCGAACCAACGATACGGTGTTCATAAGCTGAACAAGTCCTTCCAAAGCGTAGTATTCGCATTGAATCGGCACTAATAAGGTAGCTGCGGCAGTAAGTGCATTGAGGGTTAGCAGTCCTAATGAGGGAGGGCAATCGATAGTTATGTAGTCGTACTCGTTTTTGATTTCAGATAAGGCGCGTTTTAATACCTGCTCTCTTGCCATAACGTTTACGAGTTCTACCTCTGCTCCGGAAAGGTTTATTTCCGAAGGAATAATGTCGAGATTTTCTACGGCTGTGCCTACTATTACATCTCTTGCTGATGCGCCGTTGATAATTACATCGTAGATGCTTTCACTTGTTTTGTCTTTAACGCCTAAACCGCTTGTCATGTTGCCTTGGGGGTCAATATCCACAGCAAGCACACGCACTCCCAATTCTGCTAAGCAGGACGAGAGGTTAACAGCAGTTGTGGTTTTTCCAACGCCGCCCTTTTGGTTGGCGATTGCTATTATTTTTGACATGTAAACACCTCACATTTCTTCGGTTATTATAAACCATTGTGTTGAAAGTTGCAATAATGAATTGTTCTATGTGGAACAACAGCTTGTAATATTATTTTGTCCACTTGCATAAAATCAAGAAAACGGAGGTAATTATGGAACGCAAACTCCCCGACCCATCATCAAAGCGCTTACGCACCCATGTTGTTCACCTTGAAAACAGGGAAACCATAAACATAACCGGCGTCAAGGCTATTGATTCGTTCAATGAAAGCGAAGTGCTGCTTATAACGGAATTAGGCGAGCTGCATATCGAGGGTAACGACCTAAACATTACAAAGTTCGACCTTGATGACGGACAGGTAATAGTTGAAGGCGAAATAATATCCCTGCAATACCTTGATGTAGCAGAGCAAAAGCAAGGCTCATTCTTTTCACGAATGTTTAGATGAGTACAACGTTGCTGCAACCGTATCAAATGCTTGGTGCATTGTATGCCGGGCTTGTTATTGGCTTGCTTTACAGTATTTTTGGCATATTTCGCTTTGCCCTTAAAAAGTATCGTTGGTGCATTTATACTTTAGATGCGCTTTTTTTGATTGCAGCTTTACTTGTAATCGAAATAGCTCTGTTTGTGCTTTGCGATGGCGAGTTCTGGCTATTTATGATTCTTGGCATAGCGGTTGGTGCTATGCTTTATGGCTTAACTGCGCATAGGTTGTTGAAAAACTTGTTAGGCTGCGTTAAAAGTAAACTGGATAATAAAGTTCCACGTAGAACAAAATAGCTTTTTACACAAATAGAACAGCCCCTTGCGGGGCATAGGTAAGTTGAGCGTTAATCACCTTTTTTTGGTTTAAAGAAGAAATCGAATACGGGAATAAGGATAAACAAAATCCACGCAGGATGCCACCAACCATGGAAAAAGCCAAAGTATAGGTAAGCCAATGCTATCACTATTGCGACAGGGAAAGAACCGAGTCGCTTTTTATCAATACAAGAAGCTATCCAGTAATATAGCGGAATAGACAAAAACAGTATCCAACCCGGGTGCCACAAATGAAATTGAAAGCCTACAAATAGATAAACAGCCGTTACAAGTGCAGGAAAAGGAAAGCTTAGCCACTTTGACTTGCGCTTTATATTAACCTTTTTATAAACTCCATTCTCATCCGGCTCGCCCTCTAACTCTATAGTTGTTTCATCGCCATCTGTTGTGTCGACATGTATAAAGGGCAAATCGACCTTTACACGCTCTTTGTCGTCATCGTCATTATCATCAATATCAACATGAATAAAAGGTAAATCAACCTTTACCCTGCGTTTTTTCTTCTCGGCTTCCGTTTCACGCGCTATACAAAGAATTTCATCAACCGTTGTTTTGTATAGATGCGAAAGGGCAACGAGGTTTTCCGTATCGGGTGATGCCTCTCCGTTTTCCCACTTTGATACAGCCTGGCGACTAACACCTAATTTTGTAGCAACTTCCTCTTGCGAAAGCCCTGCTTGTTTTCTAAGCTCGGTTAATTTATTAGCTACTTCCAATGTCATAATTATCTCCCTTCACTTTTTCTTTATTATACAGCATTTATATAGGTTTTGAAAGAAATATTTCCTTTTGCTCGGTTGCGGCTATGTGCAACCGAGAGTTGCTTAGCGGTTGCGAAGTTCCACGTAGAACAAAAAGGCCCCTTGCGGGGCAGAGAAAAACCCCTTTTCGGGGCATATAAGGTTTGTTAATCACTAAATTCTTTAATTGCAATCGCCTGTGTAAAGGATTCAGACACTATAACAATTACTACTGTAAATATCAAGGTTACAACAAATGCAAGGAAGCTATACCAAAAATCATAGCTTACATAGTTCGCAGACGTTCTAAACAAGTCTGCTATAAAGCCCACCGCCCTGCGTTTAACAGGGAAATGCACCGCCATAAGTCCGTATGAATGAACACCAAACCACAAAAGTAAGGAAGTTCCATTCTCTGCACGTTTTTTCACGAAGCCCTCAAGCAGTACGGAAATCACAAACACAATTCCAACACCAAGCAGTGCATTAAAGTAAAACAGTAAAGGATTGCCTAACGCATTTGAACCCATTGATACCCTCATCTGCTCATACGCAAACGTATCAATCATTGCAGAGGTGTTTATGTTAAGCTCGGAAATAAAGTAAAGTGCTACGCAAGCGAATGGTATAGAAATAAGATAAGGCTTTTTGAACTTCAAAATATGCTCTCTTATCTTTTGCCTGCCATCGCCACTTCCTAATAAATCACCTATCAATATAAAGAGTTGAGCGGAAAAAGCAACCTCAACGCTCCAAGGCAAGTCAACAAGCCATAAATGAGTTTGACCCAAAATGTTGATTGCCCATCCCAATAAAGCAAACGCTATGCTTACGAAAATCTTTGTGCATACTGATAACTTGTTTACGAAATAATAAATCACTTCCGCCACGAAAAGGCAGGGAATAAACCACAAAGCAAGGTTATGAGTCATAAAGCCTTGCGAGCCTTGAGCTAAGAAAATTTGTATAAACGAATCAAAAATTGTTTTGCCTGCACCGCCCAATGTGCCACTAAGAGGAACCTCAACCCATGCCCACCAAGCAAAGGTAACAAACGAATAAACGAGGTAGGGAAGCAAGAAGCGCTTTGCCTTATGCCCAACCCATGTGCCGAACTTATCGTGCTTTTTATTGTTAAATGTCATTCCTGCGAGCAAGAAAAACAAAGGAATATCAAAAGCGTAAAAAGTAGTATATAAAACTCCACTCAACGCAACATGCGCATAGATAATCATCAAAATGCCTATCGCCTTGGCAATATCTAAATACACATCTCGTTCTTTCAAACCTAAGACGTTATTTTTCATCGTACGCTCCTTAAATATCAATTTTCATATTATATCACAATTCGAAATGCTGTCAAACAAAAAGCATAATTCGCTTGACAGCCACAGAAACTTCAAATATAATTTGTTAGAATATTAAAGCGTTGAGCGGAACAAGCCAAAAGTTATTTCGCCATTTAGCGAGCTGTGTACGGTGCAAGACAGTATGAGCAAACCCTTTGGTATCCTCCGTGAGTGCATGGGCGAATCATTTTTAGTAGCCTTTGCCGCATTCCTGCGTTATGGGTTTTGAGTGGAAGAGTAAATTACATACTATTCTTCAATTCGGGTGGTATCGCGCGCCTTTGCGTCCCGTTGTGGGTTGCAAGGGCGTATTTTTATTTGAGTGCAAAATATATTAAAGGAGCAAAAAAATGTACAAAAAAGTCGAAACTTCGCTGAACTTTGTTGAGCGTGAAAAGGAAATCTCAGAGTTTTGGAAAGCCAATCAAGTTTTCGAAAAAACTATATCACTTAGAGAGGGCGCACCTGCATACACCTTCTTTGACGGTCCTCCAACCGCAAACGGCAAGCCACACATGGGGCATATTCTCACTCGTGCCATGAAAGACATTATCCCCAGATACCGCACTATGAAGGGCTTCAACGTGCTTAGAAAAGCGGGTTGGGATACCCATGGATTGCCAGTAGAATTAGAGGTTGAAAGGGAATTAGGCTTAGACGGCAAGCCTCAAATCGAAAAGTACGGTGTAGAGCCTTTCATAAAAAAGTGCAAGGAATCGGTATGGAAATACAAGGGTGTTTGGGAAACTATGTCCGATGACGTAGCTTTCTGGGCAGATATGGATAATCCCTACATCACATACGAGGATAACTACATAGAGTCAGTTTGGTGGGCACTAAAAACCATAGCCGATAAGGGTTTGCTATACAAGGGCTATAAAATCGTTCCCTATTGCCCAAGATGCGGAACTGCACTATCTTCTCACGAAACAGCTCAAGGCTATAAAAACGTTAAAGAAACCTCGATTTTCGTTACATTCCCCATAAAGAACTTCGATTGTAGCGCTTTGGTTTGGACAACAACCCCCTGGACATTGCCCTCAAATGTAGGCTTATGCGTAAACTCAAAGTACGAATATGTAAAAGTCCTGCATAATGGCGAAAAACTTCTGCTTGCAAAGGGTTTAATGGAAAAGGTTTTCGGAGATGAGAGCATCGAAATTCTACAAAGCTACACAGGCGAAGAACTCGTTGGCTTAGAATACGAACCCCTTTTCAAGTTGGTTGATTTTCTCCCCGAAATAAAGCCATACAGAATAGTTGAGGACGACTATGTAACACTGTCAGACGGTTCTGGCATAGTACATATTGCCCCTGCGTTCGGAGAGGACGATGCAAGAGTTGGAAAAAACTATGATTTGCCGTTCATACAATTAGTAAACGAAAGGGGACACCTAACCGATGCAACCCCATGGGCAGGAATGTTTGTAAAGGATGCCGACAAGCAAATAATCTCCGACATCAAGGCACAGGGTCGCCTATTCAAAAAAGCAGAATTCGAGCATGACTATCCGTTCTGTTGGCGTTGCGACACTCCCTTGCTTTATTATGCTCGTGAAAGCTGGTTTATCAAGATGACACAGCTGAAGGATAAGCTATTATCCTTCAACAAGTCAATCAACTGGATTCCCGAGAACATTCGTGATGGACGCATGGGTAATTTCTTAGAAAACATAATCGATTGGGGAATCTCGCGTGAGCGCTATTGGGGAACGCCTCTGCCTGTTTGGGTATGCGAAAAGTGCGGCGAAATCGAGGTTGTAGGAAGTAGGGCACAGCTAATACAGCGTGGCGGCAAGGAATGTGAAAGCATTGAACTTCACAAGCCGTATATCGATGAGGTAACATTCGGTTGCCTAAAATGCGGTTGCACTATGAAAAGAGAGCCTTCTGTAATCGACTGTTGGTTCGATTCGGGTTCTATGCCCTTTGCGCAATGGCATTATCCCTTTGAAAACAAGGATGAGTTTGAAAAGCGTTATCCTGCCGACTATATTTCCGAAGCCGTTGACCAAACGCGTGGTTGGTTCTATACGCTGATTGCGATTTCCGCTTGTTTGTTCGACCAACCAGCGTTTAGAAACTGCTTGGTGTTGGGGCATGTGCAGGACAAAAACGGAATCAAAATGAGCAAGCACAAGGGAAATGTAATAGACCCTGCCGATGCGCTGCAAAGGCAAGGCGCCGATGCTGTTCGCTGGTACTACTATATAAATTCGAATCCTTGGTTGCCTAATAGGTATTCGCACGAAGCGGTATCTGAGGCACAGCGTAAGTTTATCTGAACGCTTTGGAACACCTACGCATTCTATGTGCTTTATGCCGAAATAGATAATTTTGACCCCACAAAGCATGAGTTGCGAGAGGAATCAATCACAGTTATGGATAAGTGGGTATTATCTCGCTTAAATACATTGGTAAAAACCATTGACGGTTGTTTGGAGGAGTACAAAATCACAGAAGCGGCACGAGAGCTTTTGCGTTTTTCGGATGACCTATCAAACTGGTACATCAGAAGGTGCAGAGAGCGCTATTGGGGCAAGGACATGACTCCCGACAAGGAAGCCGCATACATGACTCTCTATAC
>JAAZFD010000039.1 GCA_012511925.1 Clostridiales bacterium | reverse complement strand
TGGTACGATAGCCTGTAAAGCACGCCAACATCTGAATCGGTATATACGTGGTAAATCGATTGAATTCTGCTCCACTCGTTTACCAGCTTGTATGTAACATTATCGTAAACAAGTGTGCCTTCTTTTTGCTTTTCCGAGCCTAATCTCTCAGCCTCTGCAATTATAAGCGCATTGAGTTCTTCGGGAAGAACACCTGTTACATCGGTTAATGTTACTTCTCCATCAACGAACTTTGCGTATTCAAATTGCGATGACAAAACAACAACTCTATCACCATAGTAAGTCAAGTGGCATGTTTGTGTATCACCAGCTTTATCCTTGTATGTAAAGGAAGGAGCCTTCTTGTTAATGTGTGCTGTAGCGTAGAGTCCAGCGGACTTATAGTCAGCACTACGAATTATAGACTTCCAATCCTCAAGTCCTATTACCTTGTATTCTGCGTATTCCTTTGGCATCTCTTCGTAGCCATAGAAACGTGTGCTTGCTCCATAAGGAGAGAATAACGGTCCTATGAAAGAGAACAGGAACATAACTGCTAATATTATGAAGCCAACTACTGCAAGCTTGTTTCGGATAAAGCGCTTGAAAACAAGCATGGATGGCGACATGACCTTAACACGTCTTTCATCGCTTAATGTGTCAGTGTTTTGCTGAGGATTCTTTTCTAATTCAACTGTGTTGTTTTCATTCTTATTCATGATATCACCCCCATTTAATTTATTCTGACACGCGGGTCAACAACTGCATACATGATATCCGCAAAAATCAAGCTTACAAGCGTTAATATCAGAATAAACGACATGTAGAACATCGAAAACGGAATATCACCAGCGATAATCGCCTGGTATGAGATATAACCGATACCAGGAATCTGGTACATTGTTTCGGTAATCATAGCGCCACCGAACATGCTCGGTAATAAGCTACTCATCAAAGTTACCAACGGAATAAGTGTGTTTCTGAAAGCGTGCTTGTTGATAACGCGCTTTTCAGGCAAACCTTTGGCACGTGCCGTTCTAATATAGTCAGAGTTTAATACTTCCAACATGTTTGTACGTGTGTACCTCATGATACCACCTATGCTTAAAAGCGTTAGCGTTATAATAGGTAAAAACATGTGCTGTGCTATATCGCCAATCTTTCCTAATAAACTTAGGCTTTCATAGGTTGAGCCATAAAGTCCGTACAGTGGAAGCCAACCCAGTTTTATCGCAAATATGTATTTGAATATCATCGCCATAAAGAATGATGGCAACGAAATACATGCAAGCGCAAAAACAGTAACTGCATAGTCAGTTTTTGAATATTGCTTGCGTGCGGCGAGTATTCCCAGCGGGATACCTATTGCAAACTCAACGAATAGTGTCAACAGGTTCAATGCAAAGGAATACCAAATTACATCGCCGAATTTCTCTGTAACGGGGATTGTGAACTTCCACGAATCACCGAAATCTAACCTAAAGGCTTGACCCATCCATTTTACATAACCTGCAAAAATGTTGGTGTTCAAACCATACTTTTCATTTAATTGTTCGAGCCACTCCTCGTAGGGTTTACTACCAGGTGCGGATGACATTTCCCTTGCTTTTTGCTGTACATACGATGTAGGCATCATGCGTATTACGCTGTATGTTACGAATACGCCCATAAAGAAAATTAGTAATGCAAGGAAAAACCTTCTTATTAAAAACTTGCTCATAAACTTACCCTCTCCCGTTGCCTCATTTAGGCAAAATAATTACCTGCACGGTAATATTTCATTGCGTTGTTAAAAAACGCCTTTGGTTTGTTTTGCTTATAGTCGAGCCCACCACCATAAATAGCGGTGGGCTCTCGCCGATTATTAATTTTTCAAGCCTTTTGCCTAACTAACAATCGTATTGGAGTTGCTGATTAACCAGCTGTCATCTGAAGGTTTTCGATTTCAGCCATCCAACCCCAGTAGGTTGTGATGTCCTTTGTGAGTGTGTCGAGGTCAACGCTCTTGGTGCTGAAAATGATAACGTTCTTTCTCTGGTATGAAGGAATCTCAACTGCCCAATCCATGATGATGTCTAAGCATGCTTTGTAGGTTGTTTTTCTGTAAGTTTGGTCAGCCGACTTACGTGCCTCCATGATTAAATCATCCAACTCTTTGTCCATAATCTGATAGTGGTTCGAACCAGATGAGTTCGAAGCTGCACCAGGAAGGGACTTAGCGATGTTTGTTGAGTAGTAAACCTGGTACATATCGGGGTCAATTGTTGAGCCCCAAGCTGCTGTCCAGAGTTCCTGTGCGCCAACGTCGAGCTTGTTCCAAAGTACATTGGAATCAGCGGGGTCGTTGATGATAAGTTTGATACCGATTGAATCCAAAACTGCTTCTGCGTTTGAAGCAACTTGGAAGTTCGGGTGGTCGCCCTTGCCCTGTCCGGGGATAATGATTTCGTACTCAAGCTTTGCACCTTCGGGAGCAGCGGTGAACTTACCAGTTGCTTCGTCGAATGTGTAGCCAGCTGCCTTAAAGAAGCCGATTGCTGCGTTTTTAGCTGCGTCGTACTTTTCTGTAGCTGTCATGTCAGCTGTGTAGATATCCTTTCCGTCAACGTCAACAGAGTATGCAAGGCGGTAACCTTCGTCAGATACCTGAGGAGCTGCCCATGAGGTTGAGCTGATGGGGTACTCGATAACTGTTGCAGCTGTGCCGTAGTAAGAGTCAATAACAACGTCTCTATATACTGCCAAGATTGTTGCCAAGCCTTTTCTGAGGTTCTTGGAAGCTTCAGAATCGCGTGAACCGCCTACATTAACAGTACCAGCATTGATACCAATGTAGCCATAACCTAAGTTCCAAACGAGTGAGCTGGTAATTGTATCGCCGCTTTCTGCGTTAGTATCTTTGTTATAGGAAGCGATTTCTGTGAATCTTTCCTTTGAGCCTGTAACTTCGCTTGCTACGTCTGCATCACCTGTGCCTACAGCAGCAACCATATCAGTTGATGTGGTTTCTTTAAATTGGATGTTCTGGATTATGGGTGTGTCCTTCCAATAGTTCTCGTTAGCCTTGAAGTAAACAATCTTGTTCTCGAATTTTTCGAACTTGTATGCACCAGCGCCCAAAGGTTGTGTGGTGTGAGTTTCGATTAAATCCATAGCGTCGGGTTCACGATTTTTGAAACCAAACTTGTTGTTTTCATAGTCGTAGAGTTCCTTGTCGCCATAGTAGTGTAGAGGAGCAAGAGTTGCAGCACCAATCTGGTAGATTGAGTTTGCAGAGTAGCCGTTAGTTGTAACTTCTACTGTGTATTGGTCAATCTTCTTGATACCAGCGATGTTGGGAACTGCTGCTGCGCCTTCTGCTGCTGCAAGAGCGATTTCATAGATAGCGTCAATCATAGCTTGGTCTACAAAGTAGTTGGGGTCGCCTGCATAGCCGTTGCCCATTTCTTGGTAATCATAGCCGTACTCTTCGTACAACTTTGCCATTACTTCTTCTTCAGTGTGCTTTGTGGAATCATAATCTTTGTCTAATCCATAGAATACATTGTAAAGAAGGTCTTTTCTATCAGGATATTGCTCAAAGTATGCTGCGTATGTAGCGTTAGCCAAATACTTTTCGTTGGTGTAAAGACTTTCTGCCCATACGAGTTCTTCATCAAGAGTGGGTTTAATTACGTTTTCGGCAACCCATGTTTGAAGAGCTTCGTTGTTGTCGATGTCAGCAAGAATTGGAACATAATCGATTTCTTCAGCTTTTGAGCTGTTGTAACGATAGTTCTCGTAACCTACGATGTTATGTGAGCTAAGTGTTGTTGCACCTGTGTAAGCAGGGTCAAGAACTACATAGTAGTAGAAGATAACGTCGTCGATTGAAGCGGGTGTGCCATCAGAGAACTTGATGTCATCACGCATTTTTAGCGTGTAAACAGTTGTTGTTTCTAATGTTTCTACCTCGATGTCTGCAATGCCGCTATAGAAATAGTCGTTTCCATTGTAAGACCTTGTTTCGCCCTCGATTGCGTTGTAAACGATAGCGCCTGCACGGTCAATAGTCATAAGACTAAGCTGTGTCATGCCTGCTACGTCCTGATCGTAACCAGTTGTCGCAAAGAAGGGGCTAAACTTCTGTGAGAATTCCTGATAAGCAACTACCAAGGGAGTGTTGTTAACAGGACGCGCTGTAGGAGCTGGTGTGGGTGTGGGGGTTTCTTCTGCGGGTTTGCAAGCTGCAACGATACCGAGGCAGAGAACCATAGCCAAGCCAAAAGCTACTACTTTTAAGAGTTTTTGTGACTTCATTATGTTTTTCCTCCTAATTATTTTGCTTTGCGTATAGCTACGCAAGCTAAGGGTTTAACCTATGATAACAAATGAAAAGAATATTGTCAACAATTATATTCAAAAAAATGATTTTATGCGTTATTTAATATACTTTATAACTCTTTCTTGCTTATTACAATTATATTAAGGCTGTCCTGCAATTTCAAGAAAAACCACGCAAACAAGGCGATTCCAAGCATTGCGAACGCCGAAAGCGTGTTCTCAAGCAGCTTTTTTTGTATATCATGCTGGAAGTAGTTTACTAAAATATTTATCGATGCTGTTACAAAACATATAGTAGAACTTACCATAAGTGCTATAGTTTTGGTACGCAAGCCCTTAGAAAGGTAGTCTGCAAACGAGCGCTCAAACCTGTTATTTCGGGTAAATAGAATAAATTCCCCACAAGTGAAAAGTATTAACAGCAAGCATATAGCCGTGGCTAAGAACCCCAGCAGAACATAGTACACATTAAGCGTGCTTGGGTTAATCAATCCCGCAAAGGCAAAAAATCCAACTGAAAGCAGTATTATAATAGAATAGAACAGCTTTATTTTGTTCATGAACTGTTTTTCGTTGCCTTCAAATTCCTTGGGTATTTCGTATCCGAAAAAATCGCCAACATAAACCCTCCTGCTTTTTATCTTGCCGCTTTTAGTTTTTACATCTTGAAAAGGGTAGTCGGCAAAATACTTAAATCTGCCCTTAGGTTCTTTTTTATTATCCATTATTCTCTCCTAAATATTTTTTTACCTTAATATTATACCATGCTTGCGAAAGTGTTCAAGTAGCTTTACTTGACAATAAAGCCGAATCAATCTAATATGTAGTTGTACTATTTTCTCGATAGACAAATAAATTATGACTGGAACTGCTATGGATAGAATGATTTTAATAGATGGAAGTAGCTTGATGCACAGGGCATTTCATGCACTACCCGATATGCGAACAAAGACAGGAACGCCAACTGGTGCGATGTTCGGCTTTATTTCGATGCTTTTTAAGTTAATTGAGTACAAGCCCTCTCATATTGTTGTGGCATTCGATATGCATGGGCCTACATTCAGGCATAATGAATATTCCGCATACAAGGCAGGCAGAAAGCCAAC
>JAAZFD010000038.1 GCA_012511925.1 Clostridiales bacterium | reverse complement strand
AATAATCTATGTCGGAAAAGCAAAAAACTTAAAAAACCGAGTCCGCAGTTATTTTCGAAGCATATCCGCTACGGATAGAAATATGACAAAGGTTCGTGCCATGGTTTCGCAAATTCACGACTTCGAATACGTGGTTACGAAAAACGAAACAGAAGCGCTAACATTAGAAGCGAACTTAATCAAACAACATCAACCGCATTATAATATTCTATTGAAGGACGATAAGCATTTCCCATATTTGAGAGTGGATTTGCGAAAAAACTACCCCGTATTTAGTGTCGTTAAACGACTTGAGAACGATGGTGCGAAATACTTCGGTCCGTATCTTAGTAGCTTTATGTTGCGTGATGCGTTAACCGCAATTCGTGAATACTTCCCTGTTCGCCATTGCAAAAAAGACATAGACAAAGCGATTGCAAGGCGTGAACGCCCCTGCCTTATGTACCACATAAATAAATGCTGTGCGCCATGCTCGGGCAATGTATCAAGAGAAGAATACCACAAGCTCATAAACAATGTTGCCGACTTTTTGCAGGGCGAAACTCAAGCGGTTTTAAGCGACTTGGATTCGAAAATGAAAGCCGCATCAGAAATTATGGACTACGAAACAGCCGCCGTATATCGTGATAGAATAATAGCCATAACATCATTGGCTGAAAAACAACGTGCCAGCTTTTCAAAAACCGCACGCTGTGATGTGTTTGCCATAACTCAAGCAGAGAACGATTCGCTAATCTATGCGCTTTTCATTCGTGAAGGCAAGGTTATAGGCACGCAAAGTTACTTTTTAGAGGGCGACGACGAGGAAATATCCGAGGTTTTAGGTTCGTTTCTGAAACAATTCTACATGAAAAGCCCAGACATTCCAAAAGAAATTCTGCTTAACATGATGCCAAACGAACATGAAGCCATTCAAACTTGGTTCAGAGAGCTTTCAAACCGTTCAATAAACTTGATTCTGCCCCAAAGAGGCGAGAAAAAGTCGCTTGTTAGCATGGCGCAAAAGAACGCAGTTGCCGATATAGAGAAGCGACACGCCTTGAAGCGCAGAGCATGGGAGCGCGGCGAGGGCGCATTGATGGAATTGGCGGAAAAAATCGGGCTTGACTACATTCCCACACGCATTGAATGCTACGACAACTCGCATATTTCGGGCAGAGATATGGTTGGCGCAATGATTGTTTTCACGAACGGCAAACCCAACAACAAGGAATATCGCAGGTTCAAGATAAGGATGCAAGAGGGTGGCGACGACTACTTGGCTATGGCTGAGGTGCTTACCCGCAGATTCGAAAGAGCCTTGAAAAATGACGAGAAATTCATGGAACTTCCCGACTTGATTGTGGTTGACGGCGGCAGGGGGCAGCTAAACACAGCGATTGGAGTTTTAGAGCAATATTCCTTCGAGCATATTCCAGTAATCGGCTTAGCGGAAAAAAACGATTGGATTATACTGCCCGATAACCCAAAGCCAGTGATAGTAGACAGCCAAAGTGCTCCATTGCATTTAATCGAACGCATACGAGATGAGGCGCATAGGTTGGCTATTAAGTATCATAGGAGCTTGAGGTCGAAATCTGCTTTGTATTCGGTGTTGGACAATATTGACGGTGTTGGCGATAAACGCAAACGGGCATTGTTCGATAGATTTTTAACAATCGAGGAGATAAGGCAGGCTACAATAGAGCAGCTTTTGTAGGCAAAGGGCATGACAAAACCAGTTGCACAAAAGGTGTTTGAGTATTTTCGGAAGGAGTAATTCGACACTTTATCATGATGCTTATAGTTCCTGTGTTGATACTGCATTTCCTACAAGACTACATCTACAATGCCTGCAAAATGTAGCATTTTTATCCTCTATTGTTCTTTTGCGTTTGGGACAAAAAAATGATTATGCGGTTGAATTGCATACGCTAATAATGATAGCGATACCGATACAAGCAATGTGTCAAACCAATCTGTTAATCGATATAAAGATAAATTTTTAAGCATAGGCAAAACGGTCGATACAATGAAGTTAAAAATAGGCAAGACGATTGCCACTATTCGAAAAACCCTCCACTGTGTTAAGTCCTTCCCATATACAGTTATTGTTATGAATATAACCATAGTAAACTTGGCGATTAAGTTTACAATAAAATACCCTGAAGGTGTAAATCGGAAAACCAATAAAGACGTTAAAGATAATAGGAAACTTATAACAAACGAGACGATTATCCAGTTTAAGCTCTTTTTTGCTAAAAAGAAGGCTGTAATTCCTAAAAAGGCATAAACAATAAGTGCCAATAAAGGCATGAACTCGTTTTCTTCCAAAAACGAAAAAAATAGTCCATATCCATGCGGGTAATACCATACCAATCCCAAAGCAAAATAAGTATTGCTCCAATCGAAAATACTGCAATCAGAATAGGAATCATTTTGTTATCGGTAAAAGCCGCCAATGTGTTATGGTCTTTGTTTTCAACCGCTACTTGTTGAATTGGCATTTCCGTACCGCATTGGTCGCAAAACTTTTCTTCGGTTTCATTTCCGCATTTAGGACAAAATTTCATAAAAATACTCCTTTGATATATTACAAATGAGTATATATTAGAAACAACCGACTGTCAACTTGTAACAGTATTTAGAGGGATACTTACATTTCCTATGGCTTGCACCCTTTTTGTTTCTAAACTATACCCACAATGCTCGCAAATAGCAGGTTTTTGGTTTTATTCATTTTTTTGCACTGGGGTAATACCGCTTGTTT
>JAAZFD010000037.1 GCA_012511925.1 Clostridiales bacterium | reverse complement strand
GTCATGGGGTGGGGAGCGCCGCCAATCTTAATATTCAGATTGCCCTTTTCAAGCTTCAAAACAGGCAGATGCTTTTCATAGCTTGCATCAACGGTGTTCGGAACCAATGGCTTCATATTCTCGCCACAGCATACGATTGGAACGCCAGAGCAGTGAATCATGCCAACGATGTTTCCGCAATGCTCGCAGATGTAGAATTTTGTTTCACACATATTTTTACCTCCTAAATTTAGTGATTGCCTAAACATATGCTTATAAAAATACGAATAGACAATATTGTTATAAGTATATAATATCAGATTTTGTGGTTTTGTCAAGTATTATGTTCGGGCGATTGTACGAACATTTTTCGCATCAGTCGGGCGACCGACAAAATAGATTGTCGAATTAGCTTTTCGTTCTTATTTTTCATATCCCCAAAAACGGTTGAAAGTTCAACAAATAGGCAGGCACTATACTCTCATTCTCCGTTGGTAGGGGCGACAACCTTGTGTGCGTCCGCTATCTCCCACCCCTCTTAAAATATACTCTTTTACCTATTTACAAATCCCGACCAAAGTGGTAAAGTATAAACACAACCGAAATGGTTGGGATTGGAGGTGCAATATGAAGCTTTCAACAAAGGGCAGATACGGCATTAAAGCAATGGTTGATTTAGGCTTAGAGTACGATGAGGTTACAGTCGTTACCTTAGGCACATTGGCAGGCTTGCAGGGAATAAGCGAAGCATAATTAGAGCGAATTATTGGCTCTTTGCGCTCTGCGGGCTTGATTGAGTCGGTGCGTGGCGCTTTTGGAGGCTATCGTTTGCAAAAAGCTCCCCAAAACATAACGGTTGGCGAAATCATTCATGCGCTTGAGGGTTCTACATCGCTTCTTGATTGTGTTGACAGCGGTGTATTACGGTCTTGCGGTAATGCTTGCTCTTGCTCTGCTCGTCCTTTATGGCTGAAGCTGCAATCTCGGATTGACGAGGTTTTGAACTCCACCACATTGCAGGATATGGTAGATGATTACATGGCGCAGATTGAATTTCTTAATAAGAAAGGCTAACGGAGGAATTTATGAAGGTTTATCTCGATAATGCCGCAACAACGGCAATGTCCAAGGAAGTGCTTGAAGAGATGCTCCCATTTTTCTCAGAGGTTTATGGGAACCCGTCAAGCGTGCACTCTTTCGGACAAGCATCAAAAAACGCACTCGACACAGCACGTGCCAGAGTTGCTACTGCTTTAGGTGCAAAACCAAGCGAAATAATATTTACAGGCGGCGGAACGGAAGCGGACAACGCAGCGATTCTCGGAGTTGCCCAAAAGCTTCAAAAGAAAGGCAAGCACATAATCACTACCGCTATTGAGCATCATGCTGTGCTTCATGCCTGTGAAAAACTCGAAAAAGAGGGGTTTACGGTTACATACCTGCCTGTTGACGAGTTTGGCTTAGTTACCGCTTCGCAGGTTGAGCAAGCGATTAAAGACGACACCATTTTGGTTACAATAATGTACGCCAACAACGAGGTTGGAACGATTATGCCGATAAGTGAAATAGGTGCAGTATGCAACGCCCGCGGCATTTTGTTTCACACAGATGCTGTTCAGGCTGTGGGTCATATTCATATTGACGTGGTTGAGCAGAACATTGACTTGCTTTCATTATCCGCTCATAAGCTGCACGGACCAAAGGGCGTTGGCGCACTTTATATGAAAAAAGGAACTAACCTGCCACCGTTCATTTATGGTGGAGCGCAGGAGTTCAAGCGTCGTGCAGGAACCGAAAACGTTGCAGGCATAGTAGGCTTAGGCAAGGCGATTGAGTTGGCAACCGCTTCTATTGACGAAAATGCAAAGAAACAAACTGCAATGCGTGATAGGCTGATTGACGGAATTCTGAAAAACATTCCAGAAGTGAAGCTAAACGGTCATCCTACAAAGCGTTTACCAAACAATGTGAACGTTAGCATAAAGTATATTGAGGGCGAATCCATTCTGCTTATGCTGGATATAAACGGAATTGCGGCATCTTCGGGTTCGGCTTGTACTTCTGGCTCATTAGACCCATCACATGTATTGCTTGCATTGGGGTTATCGCATGAAACGGCACATGGCTCTGTGCGATTAACGCTTTCGGAATACAATACATACGAAGAAATCGATTACACGATAAAAACACTTGAAACGATTACTCAACGCTTGAGGGCGATGTCGCCTTTATATAATCCCACAACAAAAAGTTTCTCAAAAGACGAGAATACACATTCACATTAAATTTAGGAGGTTATTATGTCATACTCAAAGAAGGTATTAGACCATTTTCAATGTCCACGCAATGTTGGTGAGTTAGAGGACGCAAACGGAATAGGCATGGTTGGAAACGCAAAGTGCGGCGATATTATGCAGATGTTCATTAAGGTGAACGACGACGGAATCATTGAGGATGTTAGCTTCAAAACCTTCGGCTGTGGCGCTGCAGTTGCAACCTCGTCTATGGCTACCGAGATGATTAAGGGCAAGACGATTGATGAGGCGTTAAAGCTAACAAACAGCGCAGTTGTAGAGGCACTTGAGGGTCTGCCCCCTGCAAAGGTTCACTGCTCTGTTTTGGCGGAAGAGGCGGTTAAGCTCGCAATCGAGGACTATAAGAAGAAAAAGGAAGAACTTTAAGGACGATTAGGCACGAGGAGGAACGCAGGAACGTTCTTGGGGGCGATGCCCCCAAACCCCCTTATGGATTTTTATTTGGTGGTTTCACCCCCAACGCCCCCACTACTTTTTGCTAAAAGTAGCAAAAGCAAGCTAGGCTTATTATCAAAAATTCCCACGTAA
The DNA here is from genome assembly GCA_012511925.1 of Clostridiales bacterium. Lineage (GTDB taxonomy): Bacteria > Bacillota > Clostridia > Christensenellales > CAG-138 > DUPG01. Next base: position 1,514 of record JAAZFD010000037.1, on the reverse strand, counting down.
AATGTAGGGGCGAACTGTGTTCGCCCGCTTTTTAGTCCATTTTTGAAACATTTATACTAAAAGTTATGGGATTCCAAAGGGTTATACCAGTGTGCCAGTGGCACTTGGTGGGGTGCTTATGGCTTTTGCCCCTTACTTTTTGCTAAAAGTATCAAAAGCAAGGTTAGAAAGCAAATGTAGATTGCTATTGCGCTATCGTTGCGTGCGAAATTAAACAACATAAAATGTAGGGGAGGATTCCATATCCTCCCGAAAAGGCAAGATAAGTTGCTGTTCGTGCAAATTCCTCTAGTGTATTAAATTGAATCGTATCTGCTTGCGTGCCCCTACAAAAATGCAGAATGCAAGGCGAAACCGTCCGCCGTTCTGCATTATAAAAAGCGGGCGAACACAGTTCGCCCTTACTCTTATGTATTCTATTCTGTTATCTAAGTTTTGCTCAGCTAACTTATTTTAAGCGTTAGCATCCTGTCTATTCTTCTCAAACATAATAACAGCAGTTGCAACAGCCGCATTCAAAGACTCTACCTGACCGCTAACTGGTATTTTCACAAGATAATCGCAGCTTGAACGCACCAACGCCGACAGCCCCTCTCCCTCGCTTCCGATAACCAAAGCAAATGCGCCAGACATTTTCGCCTCATAAATCGACTTATCAGCTTCCATATCTGCTCCAACAACCCAAACTCCTGCCTTTTTCAGCTTGTCTATGGCTGTTGTGATGTTAGAAACCTTAGCAACCTTCATGAAATCAACCGCACCTGCCGCAACCTTAACAACCGAAGATGTAAGCGTGGCGCTTCTGCGTTTGGGAATAACTATACCATGAGCGCCTGCACATTCGGCACTTCTGATAATAGAGCCTAAATTATACGGGTCTGTTATGCCGTCAAGCAGCACTATAAAGGGCTGTTCGTTTTTGCTTTGAGCGTACTCGATGATTTCCTCAACCGAAACATACTCTGCACCTGGCACTCTTGCGACTATGCCTTGATGGTTGCCGCTTTTTTCGCCATGTCCAAAGGGCATACATAGCTCATCTAACTTTTGCCTTTCTACTTCTTGAATGATGATATTCCTATCACGCGCCATGCCAACGATTTCACGCAACGAACCATCACGCTCGGCGAATACAAGAATTTTATCTATGCTTCTTTCACTTTTTATGGCTTCACGAACGGCATTTCGTCCCATAATCAAGTAGGGTAGCTCGTCCTCTCGTATTGCAGTTTCGGGAGCTTGGAACTCTTTGCGCTCATAAGGCTTTCTATCGCCGAAGGACTTTCTTTCGCTGAAACCGCCCTCACGCTTTTCATAAGGTTTTCTATCGCCGTAGGACTTTCTTTCGCCGTAGCCGCCCTCACGCTTTTCGTAAGGCTTTCTATCGCCAAATGACTTTCTTTCGCTGAAACCGCCCTCACGCTTTTCATAAGGCTTTCTATCGCCGTAGGACTTTCTTTCGCCGTAGCCGCCCTCACGCTTTTCGTAAGGCTTTCTATCGCCAAATGACTTTC
>JAAZFD010000036.1 GCA_012511925.1 Clostridiales bacterium | reverse complement strand
GTGTTGCTTTTGCAGCTGTTCTATTCTGTTGTGGCTTTCAATCTCTATCCATTCAACGTTTTGAAACTTTGCTTTTAGCTCAATTCCTAAGTCGTAATTCAATACCGCTGGCTCATAAAATACTTTATCGGGAAACATAGTTGCTCCTTTTTTAGTATAGTATTAGCGAAAATGTACAGGAATACAAAAATTATTCGTCTTGCTCGCCTTGCTCGCAGTTTTCGACAATTTCGCCTTGCTCGCAGTTTTCGACAATTTCGCCTTGCTCGCAGTTTTCGACAATTTCGTCTTGTTCGCAGTTTTCGATTACCTCGTCTTGCTTTTCTCTTTCCTCTACAGGATTCACATCAACCATACAATGCTTCACCTTAGGGAAGTGCTTCTCGATTTCGTCATGCACCTTATGGGCTATATCGTGGGCTTGGGTAAGTGAAAGCTGTTCGGAAATTCCGATTTCCACATCTATATAGATTTTATCGCCGAAAAGCCTTGTTTTGATTTGGTCAACGGTAATTACATTCTCTTGCTCAAGAATTAGTGTGTGTATTCCCTCAATGCAGGAATCCTCGCAAGCTCTATCGGTCATTTTTTCGATTGCATCACGGAAAATGCTAACTGCTATTCTTAATATGAAAAAGCAAGTGATAATGCCTGCAATGGGGTCTAACACCAAAATTCCAAGCCTTGCGCCAATTATTCCCGCCAATGTGCCTATTGTAGAAAAAGCGTCAGAACGGTGGTGCTTTGCTTCGGCTAATAGTATGCTGCTGTCGATTTTCTTTGCGGCCAACCTAACATACCAATACATTCCCTCTTTGATTGCGATTGTAACGATTGCCGCCACAAGTGCCAAAACTCCCGGCTTTTGTAGCGTATTCTCTTGCGCAGAGATTATTTTTAGAATGCCTGTGTAGCCTATTCCAATACCTACTCCGAAAACTACTATTGCAAGTACTATTGCGGCAACGGATTCGTAGCGCTCAAGTCCGTAGGGGTGCTCCTTATCGGCTTCCTTGCTTGCCATTTTTACGCCTACAATAACGATTAGCGAGCTGAAAATATCGGAGAACGACTCCGCAGCATCGGAAATCATGGCTTGCGAGTTTGCGACTATTCCTGCAAAAAGTTTGAATGCCGAAAGCAGTGCATTTGTAATCATGCAATGGGTTGTAACCTTTACGGATACTTTTTCACGTTTTGTTTTTTCCATAATGCCCTCTTGGTTTTATTATTTTGGTTAAAACTCATTAGCTTGGGGGTCGCAGTCTATAAAAAATCGCTATCTAGTTTTTGCGAAAATAAAAAAGCCTGCTGGGAGTAACAACTGTCCCGCAGGTGTAATCTGCTGCCATAAGGCCCGGCTTCGTTGGGGAGTCCCCAACAGCCTGCTCAGTTTGTACTGTTGACCACAAAATGTGGTGCGGTGCAATGAGTGATTTCATAATACTATATGATACTTAATATGTCAAGTTGCTAATAAATAGAATTTTAATATTTTATTGTCGAGACGCATAGCTTTATATAAAAATTATTTTTGGAGGAAATCATGGTAGCAAGGGAAGATTTCATAAGAGGTTCTGTAGAGTTAAACCTCTTTTTTCAAAGGATTATGAAAGAGCATTTATTCTTTCTTGAAACGAACATTCAACCCGTAGATGCAGGACTAAAAACGCAAGCAAAACAATTAAAAACAGGCTTTGAGGAGCTTTTAGCACAAACAATTCGTGTTGCAAACGGTGTGGTTTCACAAGATGCAATAATGTCAAACGAGTTTGTAACGCCTTTCACTTTAAAAGCGGAGGAAGTTACATC
>JAAZFD010000035.1 GCA_012511925.1 Clostridiales bacterium | reverse complement strand
GCACTATACAGTTTTCAAGGTGCATTTGCCGCATCCACGCTTTCTCGTTCGTTCGGGTCAACCCCTTGTGAACCCTCCGCTTTTGCGACAGCTTTGTTATGATACCCCATATAATTTTGTTTGTCAATACTTTTTTTAAAGTTTTTTGAGGTTTTTTTGAAAAAAGATTTTTAACCCCCGCTAAGCCAGTAAATTGCCGCTATCTATTGGCTTTTTTGGTACTTTCATCAAGCGGATTATTCCGAATAATATTAAAAAACGCACAAAAACTATAAATAAGTTTGGCATTGTGATTGTATATTTGATTGAAGGGAAGGTAATATGAGTCGCAGAAAAATATGGTTTATCATTGTATCGGCAACTTTATTTGTGTTGCTTGCTATCAGTATTCAAGCGGGCATCGGCGTAGAGTTTGAGGGTTGGATTTACAAAGAAGCCGTTGATAAAATGTCGCCTGCGCTTACCGTCATTCTAAAAGTAATCACATTTGTTGGCGATACGGCTATGGTAATTACAATTTGCCTGTTGTTTTTCGTTATTCCACGCACACGAAAGCACATTGCTTTTCCTGTTTCATTAGCTGTGATTTCTTCAAGCATTCTAAATATAATAATGAAGAATTTTTTTGCAAGAGAACGACCCGATATTCTGCGCTTAATAAATGAAACAAGCTACAGCTTTCCGAGCGGACACGCATTGAACAACGCAACGCTATATTTTATGCTTATATGGCTTATTTTTAAATATGTAAAGAATCAAAAGGTTAAGTATTCAGTATCAGCGATATTATTTCTTCTTATTATTAGTATAGGATTCAGCCGCATTTATTTAGGAGTGCATCACGCTGGCGATGTATTGGGAGGTTGGCTATTTGGATTTTCGTTGAGCATTCTTGTGTTTCATGTATGGGAAAAGAAGTTGCTAAACAGAAAAGTTCCTAAAACTTGATTGTTTATTGCCATTTTTTTGTTCGAAAAGAACTTTTCCCTGCCTCTAATTGCAAATTATTTATGAAATTACTATTTTTTTGCTTTACAATCCCAAGTTCTTGATATATAATTACAATATGAATGCATTGCATCATATTATATAGTAACGAAAGGAAACAGAAAAAATGAAAAAGTTTAAAAGATTGGTGGCTATTATTAGCCTTGTAATGCTTACGGCAACAGTTTTTATGCCGTTGGCAGGTGCGACAGATGAGGGGGAAACTCCATTTGCTCAATTTACATCAAGCGCATTTATGGACACTGAAAACAACTTTGTCGTTGTTCAAGTTACGCTTAGCGGGCTTGAGGGTGAAATGTCGAGCAGCCATATTAAGTTAGAGTACGACAGCAATGTTCTTACGTATGACCACTACTTAGAAGGCGATGTGTTTGAGGGAACTCTCGAGGTTGAAAGCGTAAACGGTAAAATCGTTGCGGTTCAGATTGCAGAGGATAAAAACATAACCGAAAGCGGCGACTACTTGGAGTTATATTTCACATATAACGAAGCAGAGGCTGTGGGGACTATCGACTTCGCACTAACTGCATTCCAAGTTTTCAATGCCGATGATGAGCTTGAAGACGCTACCGCAGAGGGCTGTTCCTACACATTCGAAGCCAAGTATGGCGAAAAAGAAATTTACACTTCAAAGGCATATATGGAGGAGAATTTCTTAGTAGTTGAAATTCGTCTTGAACAGCTTGCGCTTGAGCCTTTCATAGAGACTGCGACCTGCTTTATCACTTTGAACTATAACGATAAGCTATTAACATTTGACCATTACGAGGAGCAGGAATCGTTCATGGGAACAGGTTCGCACGAACTTTTGAATGGTGCAGTTAAAGTAACTCAAGAGCGTGTTGAGGAGCAAACCCTTACAGGAAAGTTCCTAAAATTCTACTTCACTTATTTAGAGGAAGCGATAGGCGTAGCCTTGGATTTCAATTTTGATATCTATAGGGTTGCACCCGGCGTTATGACATGGGCGGAAGCGAGTGGCTGTTCGTATTTAATTTACTATTTGGGCGACATTAACGGCGACAAGCTGGTAAACACAGGCGATGCGGTGTGCTTATTGCGACATATAACCTTAGAGGAAATGCTTGACGAGGAACAAGTTGAAAGAGCCGATATTAACGGCGATGGTGTTATAAACACAGGCGATGCGACTAAGATTTTAGCGTTGTGTGTTGCTGACGATTGAGAACTTGAAATGGGCTTACGGTTGTAAGACTTTTCATATACAAATTTTATAAAAGGGGGCAAACAAAATGAAAAAGTTTAAAAGATTGGTGGCTATAATTAGCCTTGTGATGCTTACGGCAACAGTTTTTATGCCGTTGGCAAATGCAGCAGAGTATCCATCTATAGCGCATTTTACTTCTAATGCGTATATCGAAAACAATTTTTTAGTAGTGGATGTGAATCTTAACGAAAATGAGGAATCGATTTTAACTTCACAAATACAGGTTGGATACGATGATACTTTGCTTGCTTTCGACCATTACGAGCAGGGGGATTTTGATTTAGGTATATCGCAGGTAGCTGACGAGAACGGCAAAGCGACCGTATCTCAATCCACTACCGAACCGATTGATAAGGATGGCTTGTTCCTAAAATTTTACTTCACGTTTTCGGAAACAGGAATCTACGGAAAAACGGTTGATTTCAACTTAAGGGTTATGCATATTACGGTTGAGAGCGATGTTGTTGTTGCCGCAACCGCAGAGGGTTGTTCGTTTATATTCAAAGTGGGAGACGGAATTATCGCTCACTTTACATCAAGCGCTTACATTGAAAACGATATGCTTGTGGCAGAGTTGAGCATAGAGCAGATTTTGGGCGACTTCAAGTCCTGTAAGATTTTGCTGTATTACGATAATTTACTGCTTGCTTTCGACCATTACGAACAAAGTACGGTGTTTGAGGGCAGAAGCGCTTTGTTTTGCGACCAAATGTATGGAACGATTGAAGTTTCGCAGGCGATGACAAACGATTCTGTTCCAGTTAGCAAATGTGGTTCGTTTTTGAAGTTTTACTTTAATTACGATGAGTCGACAGCGATTGGTAGCTTTGTGAATTTCGATTTTTCTATTACAGAGATTACGAACTCGCTTGGCTCAAAAGCACACGCAAAGGTAGATGACACTTCCTACACATTTGAAGCAAATTACGGTGAGAATACGGCTTTTTCTTCCGAAGCGTATGTTGAGGGTGATTTCGTAGTGGTTCAAATAAGTCTTGACCAACTTTCAAATGCGGATATTTACCTGATTACACATTGCGTTGTTACCTTGAACTATGATGCCGAGCTGTTGACTTTTGACCATTACGAGGAAATGGGTGCGTTCATGGGTAATAGTTCGTATGAAGAGGGTACTGACGGTTCTCTAAGTGTTATTCAACAGCGTGAGGAGTTAACGCAAAATCTCACAGGTAGGTTCCTAAAATTCTATTTTAAATATAATAAGGAAGAGATTATTGGCGAAACTTTGGAGTTTGGATTGACAGCCTACGAGGTTGTATCCGCCATAAATGTTTTTGCCGAAACAAGCGGTTGCGAGCTTGTTATAAATGATATGGGCGATTTGAACGGCGATAAGCTGGTTAATACAGGCGATGCGGTTTGCTTGTTGAGGTATGTAACTGGCGGCGAAATGCTAAGCGATGCACAGCTTTTGGTAGCCGATGTGAATAGAGACGGCACGATAAATACAGGCGATGCGACTAATATACTGATGATTTTGGTTGAGTGAATAGGAGGATTTATGCTACCGGGTAAAGACAGAATTTACGCTTGTCCGTCATGCGGACAAAAAGTTTGGGTTAGAACGCTAATGACAGGCAATACCGCCGGTGCTGTGCTACATTCAGACGGGGCGATTGTGATGCCGTTTTTGCCTGTGTTCCCAAGCGAAGTAAAATGCAAAAAGTGCGGTTTGATATTCAAGTTTTGCAAAGATTTATTTGTAAAGGAGCTAAATTTACGAGACCCATGGGAGTCTGATTGGGAAAGCGCGGATTTGTTGACACCCGAGGATTATCAGGAAAAAATTCAGCTTAACCAATGCGAAGAAATTCGAAACAGGATTTATTTGTGGCATACCGCAAACGGCACTTATGGCAATCACGAGAAAAGTACTGACACAGCACTGTATGTTGAGAATTGTAAGCGCTTAATCGATTTGTTTTCAGATAACGAACATCAAAGGGTTTTTATAGCGGAGTTGCATAGAAACATTGGAGAGTTTGACACCTGCATGGAGATTCTTGCAACTTTGGAAGATAATGAGAGATTCCCTAAGCGCTTGTATATTGAACAGTGCGAGGCTAAGAATCGGGAAACTTTTGTGGTGAAGAGGGAAGAGTGGGTATGATTTAGTGGTTAGTGATTAGTGGTTAGAAAACTAAACGCTTTATGTTATGCTAAGTATGCGGTTTTACGTGGTTAATAATTGCTTTTGTTTTGAGTTAGGTAATTTCATGAAATACTACCGTAAAATTCTTCGCAGGGTAATTCCATTTAAAACTCTATGTGGAATTAAATTTAATTAAAAATAAGTTTGGAAATTGTGGTTTGCAGGGCGTTCAATAATATTTAATCACGATGGTAAGTCGTGAACCTCGACAAATCGTAGGTTTTGCTGCCGCCTTTGACAAATCGCCTATGCGTGTACAGCAAATTGTTGACCATGCTCCTTGAATCAAAAAAGTATTGCACAGATGGGTGGTTAGGCTATGTTGATGTTGTTTATCCGGGGCAACACATCCGAAACACACACGACAAAAGTGATACTTTTACGGTTGAAGGCGTAAATGCCGATTTGCGTCATTATATACCCATCCTTGCTCGACGCAGTCGCTGTTTTGCACGAAAAATTAGAAACGGTTAGGGCAGTTTTAGAAGTATTTATTGAGGCGTACAACAAGTTTGGAATCGCAAAACTCAATTATCGCACCTTGCACAAAACCAGTGAAGTGCCGTTTGGTGTCGTGGACTTTTTGGAGTAAGTGCATTTGTCCACTCCTTTATAATATTTTTGCTTGACACTAATTTCTCCACATGCTATAATTCTTTGGCAACCGTGTGGAGAGATGTCCGAGAGGTTTATGGAGCTGGTCTTGAAAACCAGTGATGTCGCAAGGCACCGGGGGTTCGAATCCCTCTCTCTCCGCCACGAAAAGCTATGGAGAAGTACCCAAGTGGCCGAAGGGGCTCCCCTGCTAAGGGAGTAGGATGGGGTAACTGTCGCGAGAGTTCAAATCTCTCCTTCTCCGCCAAACATTGACCGAAGTATTGATACGATGCTTCGGTCAAATTTTTTTATTCGTATCAGAAATCACTTTTTGCGCATTATCAAGCAAAAATAAAAGTGAATGATTTTCGTCAGTAATATTCTTCTTTGTTATGTCCAATTCTTGTCACAATTAGTGTAATGGCTGTTGACGCTGGCGTAATCTATTACTATAATATAATCATGGACGCATCTCAGCGTCTTTTATGAGCATAACTGCTTTTTTACAGTAAAAATAAGGGGGAACGGAAACATGGCAAAATACTGTCAGAACTGCGGCGAAGAGCTTAACTCGAAAGCGAAATTCTGTGCTGAATGCGGTGAAGCCATCATAAGTCAAACAGTTGAAACAGAATCAACGCAGGTTAACTCAAAACTTTGCGGAAGCGTCGGCTTCTCCGATAAGATTAACGATCCTAAAATCCTGGAATCAATAGAAAAGAGAAAAAAGTTTTCACGCGGTTGCGCTTTTATCATGATACCGCTACCGCTCATTATCTATTTGATCGTTAGCTTCGTGTCTGAAGAGGTGGAAACTATCGACGCGCTTGTCATCGGCGGTGCTATATCTTTTGTTTTTTTCCTATTTATCTTGCTTTCACTCTATATTTCTAGTGCCAAGCGTGGATGGGACGGCGTTGTTATAGATAAGCGCTATAAAGATAAAACAAGACGGGTTAATAATGGCGATAACTGGGAGATCGAGCATTACGACGAATATGTGATTACCTTCCGTACCGACAGCGGTAAAAAGGAACGCTGTGTTGAAAGCTTTTATCAGGGACGTGCTGTCGATCTCGATTATTACCAATACCTTGAGATCGGAGATCGCGTCCGTTATAACCCCCAGCTTAATTACCATTACGAAAAATACGACAAATCCCACGACGATTATATTCCGTGCATGATGTGCAAGAAGTATAATGATATATGTAACGATATTTGTGACAGCTGCGGCAATCCGCTGTTCAAATAAAGAGTACATCACAATAAAGCATAGAATATTACGATAATTCTTGCAACGGTGATGCTGATTTCCGCTGTATCGGGATGCAAATCTACTGGTCTCACTGATACAAGCACATGGGACAGTTTTAGATGTTATTTAACGGGAGAATGGAATCCTTTCCCTAACACATACAACTGTCCCATTGCAAGTAAAATATTATCCGATTCTTTGTTTTTTTCTATTAAGCAATACAATAATGATTGCTATTATGACTACTGCTACTAACAGAATAATAACGGGCAATATCCACGATGGGCTACTTGATTCGTCCATTCCGCTTTGAGAATACCCGTCTTCTTCCAAAATTTCTATTGGTAAAACCATTTGTTTTGCGACAGTGGGTATATCAAATGCTTTTACGGTTATTACACCGTTATTATCAACCTCAGCCGATTCACCCGGTTTTAATACAACTTTTTCCCCTGTAGCTTTGGAAGTAACATCCATACTGCTTGTAAAAAGATAAATTATTGATGCGTCCTCTTTTTCTTCTATGGCAAAAGTAGTTCCTTTTATACCGGCGACAGCCTGTTTCGTCTCAATGTTGAATTCCCCTCCGTGAATCATCTTTTCAATGTTAACCCAAATATTTCCTCCCCATATTTTCATTGCCGAAGGCGCCTCAGGCTCGTCGGGAAGTGTAATCTGTGTGTTTTCTCGTATTGAAAAGGTGATAAAGTTGGTTTTACTTATAACAACACCGGAGTCGCGATGGGTTCTTATAGTATCTCCAAAATAAATTCTACTATTTGGAGACAAATCTTCCCATTCGTCTTCATACTGTTTATCTTTCCGAATGATCCATACTTCTCCCCAGATATCCTCAACTCTCAAATTACTATCTACATAATTCGGGTCGAGCTTATGAAGCTTATCTTTTTCCTTTTGCCTATTTTTCCAAGCTTCGAGAATTCTTTCTTCCTCTAATTTTGCGTTATATTCCTCGCGCATTGCTACTGCATTTTCACCGCCGGTTGTATGCCATGTATATTCATAAGCGGTTTGCATACTTTCATTTCCGCCGCCTAAACCGGTTACTATAAATACTTTATCACCTTCCGAGCTGCCTTCAGGCATTGTCGCTCCCATATCGGCGCTCATTCCTTCATAGCCTGTGTTGGTATCGTTCTTGTAGCTTTCCAAAAAGGATCTTGTGTACGTTCCAGTGATGTCGTAAAGAGAGGTTTCTGTTCCATATACTACAAAAGGGTCGTCTTGATTTACGGTTGTAATAAACGAACCGACATTTGCTCCAAGGTGAAAACAAATCTTACTTGAGGTTACAGCATATATGGACGTATGCAAAACAACTTCTTCTCCCCCGAGATAGCATATTTCCGGAGTTGCCACACGACCGGTACTCTCAACATACTCTCCATTGCATTTGTCATGGTCTTTTCCGGAATACCATATTCCTTCAAAAGTTACCTCGCATCTGTAAGTATAATAACCGCGATGGTATTCCCATGTTGGGCTATAATCCTCGCTTTTCTCAACCTTGCTTATATCAACCTCTCTGTCGAAAATATTTGTTCTTTCCCAATATCCCGTTTCTTCACTTGCGTAAGCATTCAGGGGTAGTATACACGAAAACAGAATAATAAAAGAAACAATTGCCGATAGTAACTTCTTTTTCATAAAGAATCTCGTTTCAATTTGTATTCTATTGTCCTGCGACCCAGTATTGTACCAGGAGCAACATTAGTAATATAGGCTTAACAACATTCGCAGATGAAGTCGTACTGCACAGAATTAGCAGTTTTCGCCTATTTGCTTTATATCACATTATGGACAGGCTGTCAACTACACGCACCCCGTTTGATACGACCATATTTTACTAATAAAATTTTCAACTGCAATTATTTCTATGGTGATAGCATTATTATAGGGTCAATCACATATTCTTTCAATGCGATAAACAAGGTAGTGCATTTTGTTAAACACGTGCCCTGATACAAATATAGCTGAACTTTGTTTGTGTTGAAGAATTACCCAAATTCGACCTCTCCAATGCACATTCCTCAACTATTTTTTATTTTTTTTGCAAATTGTTCAAATTCGATAAAAAATGCGGGTTTTCGTATATTATTTAATTATGTTGTTTTCCCCGAATTTAAAGGGCTTTGGCAGGAATTTCATATAATCCCAAGTAATTTATTGTATCATTTGGGACAATATTTGAGGGAATTTGGCGATAGTATCCAAAAGCGTGCATTTTTTACTACCTTTACAGATTGTTGTAATCGATTATATAATTTACACAGTTAAAGCAGGGGGGTATTTGTGTAGGCAGTATTATTCTTTGCCATTTCTCAAACCTAACATCACAGTTCACTTCTCTACGCAGTACCCTTTCTCGCTTTCACTGAATGTACTTCAAATATTATAACCTACCTGAAAAGCTAAAAAGAATCGAAAAAATTAGCTAAAAACCAAAAAACTTGTTGACGGTTGATTACATACATGTTAGTATT
>JAAZFD010000034.1 GCA_012511925.1 Clostridiales bacterium | reverse complement strand
ACTAACCTATGCACTCCCTTTTCCGCTTTCAGATACCCATAAGCATTATCACCTATCGCTTCAAAGGTTACGCTTTTTATGCCCGCTTCGTCGCCGTCTAAAAGGTCTAAAACCTTTACTTGATAATCATGGCTTTCGCAATAGCGTGTGTACATACGATATAGCAATGAAACCCAATCCTGCGCTTCCGTGCCGCCTGCGCCTGCGTGTAGGCTAAGCACTGCGTTTGAGGAGTCGTAATCGCCCCTAAGCAATGTTTCCAGCTTTAATTCGGCTACTATTTTGGAAAAGCTCTCGAATTCCTTGTCGATTTCCTCAACCAAGCTCTCGTCATTATCCTCTAATGCCAAGTCGATAAGCGTTTCAATGTCCTCGCCAAGCATAACTAATTTTGCGTATTTGTCGAGCTTGCTGGTAATAGCCTTGATTCTTGCATTTACGTTGTTTGCCTTATCAACATCATCCCAAAAGCCATCCTGCTCCATATCGTGCTCTAAGTCGGCTCTTTCTTTTTTTAGCGCTTCAAGGTTCAAAGATACGCCCGCTTCCTTTAGCGTGTCGATTGTTTCTTGTAATTCCTGTATCCGTTCGTCAAGTATTACCATAAATTCTCCTTCTGCCTCCTGCCGGAGGGGCAGATATTTCCTTCCTTAATGTTTATAATTTGCAACAACAGAACTTGTCCGTCTGGCAAGACCTGTTGCCGCAGGGGCAGGTTTTCACTGTTCTTTTTTAATTTGCCCGTCTGGCAAGACCTGCTGCCCGTCTGGCAAGACCTGTTGCCCGTCTGGCAAGACCTGCTGTCCGTCTGGCAAGACTGCTGCCGCAGGGGCAGATATTCACTGTTAGTTTTTTTGCCCGTCTGGCAAGGATTTGCCCGTCCGACAGGATTTGCCCGTCTGGCAAGACCTGCCCGTCTGGCAAGACCTGCCGCAGGGGCAGATATTTTCTACTGTCGTAATAGCGGACGGGCAATGCCCGCCCCTACATTTTAGTCGTTTTGCACATGGTTATGCAATACCCTTGCGCCCATAGTTATCAGAGTACGATTATATCAACTTCACACTCCAAACTCTATACTTCAAACTAAAATTATCTTGTTTTTGCTACTTTTTTCAAAAAGTAGTGGGTGCAGGGCAATGCCCTGCTGGGGTTTGGGGCAACGCCTCAAAGTAAAATCCCTAAACAGGGGTTTGGGGACGGTAGTCCCCAAGAACGTGTCCCGTTCTTCTCGTTCCCTCGTGCTAATTTGCACCGCAGCAATGCTTGTATTTCTTGCCGCTTCCGCATGGGCATGGGTCATTTCTGCCTGTTTTTTGCTTAACATACTGGGTTGTAGGCTTTTTACCCTTTGCGTAGAGCTTTTTCTCGTATTCCTCACGCTCTTTTTTGGAAAGCGTGCGTTTGGGAGCATTGTAGTTCGTTTGACGCTTTGTTGTAACTCTAAAAATTGAACGCACAACCGTTTCACGAATGTTCGCCACCATCTCGTCAAACATTTGAAAGCCGTCATTCCTATATGCAACAATGGGGTCGCTTTGACCGTATGCCCTCAAGCCTATGCCATCCCTAAGGCTGTCCATGGCATCAATGTGCATTGCCCAATGCCTATCAACAGAGCGCAAAAGAATTATTCGCTCCTCTAACAATAGCGAACGATACACGCCCTCATGGGTTCTTGTGTATTCGTCAAGCTCTTCCTTTATCTCTTCATATCTGTTTAGCACCTGCTCGGTAACGCTTTCAGACAGCTCCTTATGCGAAGAAATTTTCTTGATATTTTGCAGCTTGAAATTAAAGGTTTCGGAAAATGAAGCGATTAACCCTGCAATATCCCAATCAACCTTTTTTGCATGGGGGCTTGCGTACATCTCTAACCTAAATTGAATAAGCTCATGCACCATTTCCATTATCGAATCGTGCACATCCTCTTCCATAAGCACCTTTTTGCGTTGAGCGTATATGATTTCACGCATTTTGTTCATAACATCATCGTATTCAAGCAGGTATTTTCTTATAGAGAAGTTGTTCGCCTCAACACGCTTTTGTATTATTTCTACCGTTTTGCTTATAAGCCTATGGTCAAGCGGTCCGCCGTCAACATTCGAAACGGTTGTTGCCAACAGATTTGTGAGATTATCAGCCCCGAAACGCTTTATCATATCGTCCTCTGCGGATATGAAGAAACGAGTAATACCAGGGTCGCCCTGCCTTGCCGCACGACCTCTTAACTGGTTGTCGATTCTTCGGGACTCATGCCTTTCCGTTCCTATTATGCACAAGCCGCCAACCGCAACTACCTCGTCATGCTCCTTATCACAATCGATTTTATGCTTGTCGTACGCTTTTTTATACAGCTCTCTCGCTTCAAGCACTATGTCGTCATTGGTTTCCGAATGTGAAGTTGCTTCCTCTACTAATTCCTCGGTAAGTCCCGAATTGATTAAGTCCCTGCGAGCCAAAAAGTCGGGGTTGCCGCCAAGCAGAATATCCGTTCCACGACCTGCCATGTTCGTGGCTATAGTAACAGAACCGATTTTACCTGCTTGAGCGATAATCAACGCTTCCCTTGCGTGATTCTTAGCGTTTAGAACCTCATGCTTTATGCCGTTTCTGCCCAAAAGCTTCGAAACCTTTTCACTCATTGTAACGGTTGCAGTACCTATTAAAATGGGTTGACCTGTTTTATGAATTTCGGCTACGGTTTTCACAATCGCATCAAATTTATCCGAAACTGTTTTGTAAAAATAGTCGTTCAAATCTATACGAATTGAGGGCTTGTTTGTAGGAATTTCAACAACGTCTAAGTCGTAAATGTCTTGGAATTCCTCCTCCTCGGTTTTCGCTGTACCCGTCATACCTGCTAATTTCGGAAAAAGCCTAAACAAGTTTTGATATGTTATGCTTGCTAAGGTTTGGTCATCGCTTCTAACCTCAACACCGCTGCCTTGTGCTTTTTCCTTGGCTTCTATCGCTTGGTGCAAGCCGTCAGAATAGCGCCTGCCGTGCATAAGCCTGCCTGTAAATTCGTCAACGATTATTACTTGATTGTCTTGCAATACATAGCTTTTATCACGCTCAAAAAGTGCATGCGCTTTCAATGCCTGCAATATGTAGTTATTCGTTTCGTTCATATCGGCATCTGAAAGGTTATCTATTTCAAAAAATTTCTCTGCCTTCTGTATTCCCTGTTGAGTTAATACAGCCGTTCTGCCCTTGTAATCGACCATGTAGTCGCCCTGCTCCTCGGGTGAATCCTCGCCGCTTGCCATTCCCTTAAAGCCTGATGATGCGGACTCTTTTTTCATGAACTGCTGCAAATCGCCGCCGTATTCGAGTTTAGAAACGAACTGCTCTGCCTTGTCATACATGAAAATATCGCCGCCCGATGGACCCGAAATAATAAGCGGTGTTTTGGCTTCGTCAATCAAAATCGAGTCAACCTCGTCAACTATAGCATAGTAGTATTCACGCTGAACAAGGCTTTCCTTCATAATCGCCATATTATCACGCAGATAGTCGAAGCCAACCTCGGAATGTGATGCGTAGATAACATCGCAAGCGTATGCAAGCTGTCTTTGGATTTTTGCCTGCATTGTATGAGCGTTTAGGGGGTCGGCTACTACTACTCCAACGGTAAGCCCTAAGAATCTATGAATTTTGCCCATCCATTGAGCATCACGCTTAGCAAGGTAATCGTTTGAAGTGATTACAAAAACGCCCTTGCCGGTTAGCGCATTTAGATATGTAGGCATTACGGCAACTAAGGTTTTGCCCTCGCCAGTTTTCATCTCTGCGATTCTGCCTTGGTGCAGCACAGCCGCGCCCAACATTTGCACATCAAACGGACGCATACCAACTGTACGCTTTGACGCTTCCCTCACCACAGCGAACGCTTCAACAAGCAAATCGTCTAACTTTTCGCCGTTGTTTAGGCGGTTTTTGAATTCTGCTGTTTTGTTTTTTAGTTCTATGTCGCTTAAAGCCTCAATCTCTGGTTCTAAGGCGTTTATTTTCGCAAGCAAAGGACGCAGCTTTTTCAGCTTGCTTTCGCTTGTGTTTCCTAATAGAAAATCAAGAAGTCCCATTCTGTCCCCCAGTATAAATTTTATCAAATAATTATTTTATCACGACTGGCATTACTTTGCAAATAGGGCGAGGGAGACGGAGGGCGATAGGCACGTTTGCTTTTCATAAAAAAAAGTAACAAAAGAACAAGGTTAACATAAGAACAAAATAACAGCTACACAACCTACTAAATGTTAGGGCGGGCATTGCCGTCCGCTGTTTAATACGGATAGTTTTTTCCAAAGGGTGCTAATAAGGGAGGATATTGAATCCCCCCCAACAATGTATTGTTCGTGCTATTCGTGCCAAATTACATTCGTTTCGCAGAACGAATGTATATCACTATTTTTCGCTAAAAAATCATTGCGTAGCAATATCACTGCCGCAGGCAATATCATCGGGTGCTTGCGACCATTGGGGCATTGCCGTCCGCTGTTTAATACGGATAGTTTTTTCCAAAGGGTGCTAATAAGGGAGGATATTGAATCCCCCCCTACAATGTATTGTTCGTGCTATTCGTGCCTAATTACATTCGTTTCGCAGAACGAATGTATATCACTATTTTTCGCTAAAAAATCATTGCGTAGCCGTTTCGCAACGGTTACCTTCTATCCGACCAAGGCAGACTTTCGCCCCTATCCCGTGCCTCGTCATACAACTGCAACTCAAGCTCTCTGCATTCGCTTCTGTCACATTTCCTATAACGCACAGAAACGCCGTCCCTATTGCTTTCGTCAATGTACTTAAGATACGCAATGCCGCCCTGCTGACCCCGATAATAATCGCTGAAACGCTTTCTCAGACCGTCCTCAGCCTTGCCTACCTTCATCAAACTTCCCCTGTAATAAATCTTGTAAACACCGGGGCTATTTAGGCTTGAATCCTGTGCCGCATCCCGCAAAGAAGCTGAACCCCAGCCCATACTCATCCTACTTTTGCATTAGAAATCGTCTTCGTCATCATCGTCAAAACCGAACTCATCTTCTTCTTCGTCATCATCGTCAAAACCGAACTCATCTTCGTCGTCATCTACTGAGGAATCAAGCTCGTCGTCATCGTCATCTTCAAAGCCCAACTCCTCCGGCTCATTGATAATCAGATATTCAAAGAAATCCTTTTCCATAGTTTCACCTCCTATCTATAAAAACTCTATGCTCCTTTTGCCTTGATATGAATCTTGCCCCTTGCTTTTCCGATTACGAAAAACACTAAGTACGCTATTAAATTTGCAAGCACGATTGTAGCTCCTGTGGGAGTTTTTAGCATGAATGATGCCACCAGCCCGACTAAAAACGTAACTGCCGATAGCACACAAGCGCAAATTACCACGCTTTTATACGTTTTAAAAACTCGCATTGCCGTTAAGCAGGGGAAAATAATCAAGCTTGAAATCAACAGCGCACCCAATACACGCATTCCCAAAACTACTGTAAAGGCGGTTAGATTTGCAATCAGCATATTGTATGCGCCTGTGTTTGTGCCTGTTGCGGAGGTGAAATCCTCGTCAAATGTTACTGCGAAAATTCTGTTGTAAAGCAATGAATAAATCACAACAACCAACGCCGAAAGCGCAACCGACAAATACATATCCAGCTTGCTTACGGATATTATACTGCCGAAAAGATAGCTGTTCAAATCCGAATTAGCACCGCTTAAAGACACAGCAAGCACTCCGAAAGCCAAAGAGCTTGTAGAAATAAGTGCAATCGCCGCATCGCCCTTAGTTTTTGCGTTGTTGCTAAGCCTAAGCAGGAAAAATGCTGCTATTATTACAACGGGAACAGCCACCACCAATGGTGCAAAGCCCAAGGCGGTTGAAATTGCCAACGCTCCAAAGCCTACGTGCGATAGTCCGTCTCCTATCATGGAATAGCGTTTTAGAACCAAGCTAACTCCTAAAATCGATGCGGTGATGGATATGAAAAGCCCTGTAATAAGCGCTCGCACCATAAACGAATGTGAAAAAATCTCGATTATTGCGTCAATGAACATGATGCTCGCACCCCCAAATGCAAAGATAATTCTTGCCTATCTCGCTTTCAACATAAGCCTCCTTTTCGCCGTAAAAGGTTTGCGTTTTATTGAGATGCAATATATGGCTTGAAAACTCGATTGCAGAGCGAATATCATGCGAAACCATAAGAATTGTAATTCCAAGCTCGGAATTTATGCGCTTCACCAAACTATACATATCGTATGAAACCTTAGGGTCTAATCCTGAGGCAGGCTCGTCAAGTACAATCAGCTTTTTTGCCGAACAAAGTGCCCTTGCCAACAACACCCTTTGCTTTTGACCGCCTGAAAGCTCGCTGAAATTCTGTCGCTTAATTCTTAGAATGTCCATAAGCTGCATTGCCTTTTGCGCCTCTGCTTTATCCTCTTTATTGAAAAACGCTCTGCCACGCATGGAATTAAGCCTGCCCGACAGCACAACCTCATACACACTTGAAGGGAAATCGCACTTGCTTTGCGAATATTGCGGCAGGTAGCCAATATCTTTTTTAGAAATTCCGTCATAAATTATTCTGCCGCTTGACGGATTTTTCAACCCCAAAATTCCCTTTACAAGCGTACTTTTGCCCGAACCATTCTCACCGACTATGCAAATATACTCGCCGCTTTTAATCTCAAAGGATACATCCGACAGCACATTTACACCCTCATAAGAAAATGCTAAGTTCTCACAAATAATCATTTTAGTGCCTCCCTCAATGCCTCTAAGTTGCTCTGCATGATTTCAAGGTAGGTTATTCCTGCATCAAAATCCGCCTGCGTTACATTATGCGCTGTGTTAAAAAGCATTTTTTTTGCGCCTGTGGCTTCAATAACTGTATCGGCAAGCATTTGATTCGAAAATTCTATGTAGAACACAACTGGAATTTCCTCTGAATTTACCTTATCAATCAGTTCAGCAACCGTAGCCGCAGACGCCTCAACCTCGGAGGCGCAACCTGGGAAAGCCGCAAAGTATTCAAGTCCATACTCTTTTGCAAAGTACACGAAAGGAAACCTATCGGCAAACACAAGCGTTTTTCTTTTTCCCTGTGCTACTACGGCTTTGAATTGGTCGTCAAGCTCGCTTAGCTGCTGCGTAAAAAATTCGCAATTAAGGCGATATGAAAGCTCATTCAGCTTGTCCTTCTCTGAAATTTTATCCGTAATTGTACTTGCCATTTTCTTTGCGTTTTCAATGGAAGTCCATATATGCTCGTCTGTTTCGTGGTCGTGTTCGTGGTCGTCGTGGTCGTCGTGGTCTTGCTCGCCTATTGTTTCGGGTTCATATTCTAATTCAACAAAGTCGATTAACTTCAAAGTGTTAATCTCTTTGTCTATGTTCGCCAAAACGCCATCAACCCAAACATCGGATTCTCCACCTATGTAGATAAACAAATCGCAATCCGTAATGGCGATTATGTCCTGCGGAGTAGGCTCAAAGTCGTGGGATTCAGCACCTAAGGGCAGCAGCATTTTTACCTCTACGCCTTGAACGTCCTTTATAACCTGCCTTGTGAAGTCGTAAATTGGAAAATTTGTAGCTATGATGCTTAAATTTTCGTTTTCGTGAACATTAGCCGCTTCACAGCCAAAAAGGCTAATAGCAATAGCCATAATAAGTATAGGGATTAAAATTTTTTTCATATTTCCTCCTGTTCGTGCAAGCACTCGTTACATTTGCCATATAGCATTGCGCTTTCGTCTTGGGGGTCGAACTCGTATTTTTCTAATATTTCCTTTTTCAAAATATTCGTTTGAGCGTGTGAAAGATGTATCACTTTACCGCAGGTAGCGCATTTTAGGTGCAGATGGTCTAAGCACTCTACGCATGACGAAAGTTGGTAAACGAAGGCGTTTTTGCGCAATATTTTACTCACCAGCCCAGCATCAACAAGCCCTTTTATAAGCCTGTAAACGGTGCTTTTGCATATGTTGCAACCACCTGCAATTTCTGCAATGGAAAGCGGCTTTTTTGCGTTTTCGGATAAAAAATTCCACAATGCCGTTTTTTGCGCTGTAATGTAGTTCTTTTTCAATAGTCCCCTCCAATTTGGGAATCGTTCTCATATTATAATAGTATCTGGAAGTGGGTTTGTCAAACAGGATTATTT
>JAAZFD010000033.1 GCA_012511925.1 Clostridiales bacterium | reverse complement strand
GCAAAATGTCGAAAATAGTCAAATAGAGTGAATTATTTTAAAAAATCGAATATACTATAATAAGGGGTGAGAAATATGCAAACTTTTGATACGATAATCAACCTGCATGGGAGCTTTCGTGGTTTTTCTCGTATTCGCTATGATGGCTCAAGCATTTCAGTTTCATCAAAGGGAATTCCAGATGATTGCGAGCTGTTTTTTGTGTATAAAAATAAGGCGATAAGCTATGCACAACTTACAAGAGAAAACAGAATCGAGCTAATAAACCTCGTTGGTGTTCTAGTAATGCAAAACGGTAGAATTATCATGGAGGGAACAGTTCGTGGAAGTAATTATAACCTTTCGTCGGTCAAACGGCTGATTGAGTATGAACAGGCTACCCTTATTGCTGAAAAGAAAGCACAAAAGGTTGTGAAGCAACAACCTACACAACCGCAACAAGAAAGCGTCATAAAAAACAAAGTAGCGATTAGAACGCCACATCAGGCAACCGCAAAACCGAAATCCGAAGCGTTGCAGTCGATTTTAAGCCAAGCAAAGGAGCTTTTTGGCGAATATGTTCCCGAAAAGAAAAAAAATACAGATGCAGCGAACAAAAACCCAAGACAAAACAACGTGTATAATCCGTTTTCGGCTACTTACCCGAACTCAAGCTGGCGTGCTATGCGATGGAGGAATCTTCCATACCTTGAAAGCATAATCGAGCTTGAGGGAGAAAGATTGCATATTCAAGCACTGCCCTCATCAAATGTTAGCATAGATTATATGCAAAGCATGGGCTTTACAAAGCTAACAAAGGCAGATGACGGCAGAATGTTCTATATGAAAATCCGTCATTTGCCTAAATAAGTCAGTATCTTTCGTATGTGTTGAACTTTAATTTAGTGTCCCAAGGCGTTCCGTTTATTGGCTTTATCATGTTAAAGGGAAGCGTTTCTACCTCGTTTATCTTGCAATTTATTTCACAAGCATAGGGAGATATATTAAATCTGATGTTTTCCCTGTTTGTGGAATGCTTAATCATTTCTAGAACACAATCCGTTAGTTCGCCGCAATACTCATAGCAAAAACACTCACCGACTTTTACCTCTATCATTGCGTATGCTGTGCTTGTGGCTAAAACAACATTATTTGACAGAGCGGACTCTGTTAGTATCAGATTGAAGTCTTTTATGTTCCTCTCAACATAGCCATCTGCACGCCGCATATTGTTTTTGTAGATGCTTAAAAGCAGTTCGGGGGTTGCGTTTAGCTGTTCTTCCTTGGACTTATGCGCAATATTCTGATGCTTAGTTAAAATTTTATGCACGCCTAAAACACTATAGCCTAATTTCTTGTAGAAATCAAAAAGCTGTACGCTTTCAGGTTGAAGAATTAGAAAAGAAGAGTTCGCTTGCTTAGCGTGTGTTTCAGCATGATTTAATAATTCTGTCGCTATTCCCCTACCCCTATATTCTTTTTTAACTGCAACACCAGTAATGAGAGCGGCTTTATATGATGTCTTGTTAATCCTTATTCGCTTTGGAATCATGTGAAGCATTCCTTGTAGGTTTCGCTCTTCATCAACATCACACAATACAAAACGGGGGCTTGTGCGTTCCTTGAAGTAATAGCTGATAAACTCGTCATTATCTCCAAAGACTTCGCGCCAAAGCCCCTTGCATTGTTCGTATAATATGTTATCGCATTTTACTATCATCTGTACTTGTTATTCCTAAGTATTTGGAACTTTATGCAATGCCAACGGTTGAATGCATCGGCTTATGGGGTACTGTAGGAGGAACATCGTTGATTAGTGCCGCCTTCAATACTTCCAAAGTGTTTGACACGTAGATTACCTTAAGCTCTTCTAACAGCCTTTGGTCAATCTCCGCCACATCTGCCCTGTTTGCATCAGGCACGATTACAGTTGTAATGCCAGCACGCAAAGCACCTAACAGTTTCTCACGCAACCCACCAATCGGTAGCACCTCTCCACGAATCGAAACCTCTCCAGTCATAGCAAGGCAAGGTTTAATCTGCTTACCTGTAATAGCACTTGTAATTGCGGTTGTAATTGCAATACCAGCACTTGGACCGTCTTTTGGAGTCGCTCCGCTTAGTGCGT
>JAAZFD010000360.1 GCA_012511925.1 Clostridiales bacterium | reverse complement strand
GCTCTATAGCCTGCTCTATATCAATGCTCGGTTGCGGAGAGTGTGTAGGTGTAACAACAGGATTGTAGCTAGGTGTAACAGTAGGAATTGCTTCAATAACCGTATAAGCATTACAACCCGATAGCAAAGCAACAAGAATTATAATAAGAAGTATTTGTTTTATGTTTTTCATAGCTTAAAAACCTTTTCTTTTAGGAATAAATGCCGAATCCCAAAACATCAGCACTCCCTCATATTTTTCGGCAACAACAATTATCCCAGTTGTAACCGAATCAATCTCATGCTTATTTAATGAAGAAATCTTATGCACTATTACCCCATGCGGTTGCTCGAACTCCATAGTAAATTCCGCTTCACCTATTGCATAGCCGGATAACCTTGCTTCCTCCTCGAATAGAATTCGCAATGGCTCGGAAGCAAAATACATGTGCAAGTTAATTTTTCTTGGCACATCTACATTGTCGCCCCTGTTTTTGTAGGCGAAAATCTGCTCTCTGTTTAGCTCGGTTTGCAGCTTTGCGGCACTTGGATATAAAACTGTGGTGTAAAAGCTATGCGAATCGTCTTGTCTGCAATCAAAAGATATTCGTTTTTGATTCTTAAACATACTCTCCAGCAGGTTCAAATTGTCGCAATTATCCGTATAGAAATAGTATCTAACTATGTTCATAGTTTCGATATAGCCAACATAACTAATGTTAAAGCCTTTTTTTTGAACACAAACCACAGAGTTCTTTTTGCGCTCAAATGCTTTTATCTCGGATATTTTCAAAGCCGTTTGCCTTGAAGTGCAAAGCATAGTTATTAAAGACTTTCCATGCTTGTCCAAATCGAAGTTAATGCCTTGGTCAACACCAAATAGGGCATCAGCGCCCTCAAACTGCCAGTCATATTCGAACCAATTATCTATCTTTTTAAGCTTTTTGCCTTTTGCCATACCATTCACATATCTTTTCTTAAAGTTGATTAGTCGTCTATAAGACTTTCCTCAACCACTACGCTTATTATAGCACGAACGCCCCCGTTTTCAAGCAATACAGTTTCACTCTTTTTAGATACGATTCTGCAATCATGTGAAAGTGAAGCCAACATTAGCGCTTCAGCGTTTTATAATGCGTATAGCTTTAATTCCTCTATTTCGGGCTTTTCTTCGCCCATTACAAGCTCATAAGCGTATTCGGTTTTAAAAACTATCGGTAAAAAGCAATGCAAGAACATTCGCTTTTCTTGTGTTTCTATCTCTGCTTCCTCATAATGTTTAGGGCGAAACACAAACCCAAACAGCGTAGCACTTGTGTATTTTTGATACTCTCCACTCCTCACAAGCTGTGGAATAGTTGGCGGTGCATCGTAGGCAAAATTATATAGCACTCTGCCAATAACCTTGCCGTCTGCCCTTACAAATGCTTCTTTTGCTTCAGTGCTAATATCTCCTGAAATCAGCAAATCGCCCTTTTTCACAGCATCGCCCTTTACGAACTTAGGCAAGCCCTTTGAAGCAATTATCTCCACAATAACCCCGTCAGATTTTGCATACAGGTTTCTCG
The DNA here is from genome assembly GCA_012511925.1 of Clostridiales bacterium. Lineage (GTDB taxonomy): Bacteria > Bacillota > Clostridia > Christensenellales > CAG-138 > DUPG01. The sequence goes on along the minus strand of JAAZFD010000360.1, from coordinate 869 downwards.
GCTTTGTTGGAAAATCCGTATTCGGTGGAATATTCGCCTCAACCACATTCACGTATAGCTTAACTCCCACAAGCCTAACCCCTACCCATGCAATTCGCTCGTCTGCACCCTTCAATTTAGTTGGCAATTCACTTAATAGCTCGGTGGTAGCGTTCATACCAGGAAAAACTCCGTTCTCCTCCAAAAATGCGTAAATCTCGGCTTGCTTTATGTCGTAGCAACCGCTTACCTCAACCGCCCACACCCTTTGGCTAAACAAAAAAAGTGCGAGCAGAACAATAAGCCAACCCCAAATCAAAACATATCTTGAACGATTTTTTGCTAAGAAGAAGTGCAGACCATTTTTACGCTCTATGTGCATTTTCAATCTATGGCTTTTGATGATTTTTACAGCAGGATAAAAGTCCTTCAATGCGATTACAACGATATTTGAAGAAACATACAGGGAATTAGTCGGTTCGACTCTACAGGTTTGGGACAGCTTTATGCCCTGCTTTACAGAATCGTTTATAAAGCGCTCAATATTTCGTCCCTCTATACGCAATTTTACTGTATTTGTCCGCATTTACCCTCGCTTAACTATAGCTTATCTGTGAAATCTTTCCGCTAACCAAAACTCGCTCTTCGGTAATTCCGCTTATCTCTAAATTTTCGCCTGTTATTTTAAGAACGAAATCCTCGTTTTGAAACTCTATTGCACCATCCAAATACGAATAAACAATACCGTAGTTCTCAACTAAAACCTTGCTATAGCTTATCATGGTAAGGCGAAGCACTCCGCCTAAGCAATCCTCGGGCAAATCTAATACTTCAAAAACCTTTCGCTTTAACGCAACACCCAGTTTGCGGCCTTTTATGCTTTTATGTGG
>JAAZFD010000359.1 GCA_012511925.1 Clostridiales bacterium | reverse complement strand
GGGTGGTACAGCGTGTAATTACGCCCCTGTGCGCTTAAAGTTTAGCGTGCAGGGGTTATTTATTATAGGAGGAAAAATGAACGAAAAACGATTTATGATTACAACGCCCATTTACTATACGAGCGGCAGCTTGCATATCGGGCATTGTTATACGACTGTGGCGGCCGATGCGATAGCGAGATATAAGCGTCAAAACGGCTACGATGTTTACTTTTTGACGGGTTCAGACGAGCATGGTCAAAAGGTTGAGCGAGAAGCGGCTAAGGTTAATAAAACTCCGAAAGAGTATGTTGACGAGATAACTAATAGCTTCAAGGATGTTTGGAAGCTGTTGGATATTTCCTATGACGGCTATGTGAGAACGACAGACGATTACCACAAGGAAACCGTTCAGAAGATATTCAAAAAGCTATATGACAAGGGCGATATATATAAGTCCGAATACGAGGGGCATTATTGCACACCCTGCGAGTCTTTTTGGCTTGAGCGTCAACTAAAAGAGAATTGCTGCCCCGATTGCGGCAGGCAGACAGAGCTTGTGCGTGAGGAGAGCTACTTTTTTAGACTTAGCAATTATGCGGATAGGCTGATAAAGCATATAAAGGAGCATCCCGAGTTTATTCAGCCTGCTTCGAGAGCAAATGAAATGTTAAACAACTTTTTACTGCCAGGGCTTGAGGATTTATGTGTTTCTCGCACAACATTTAAGTGGGGAATACCAGTGGATTTTGATTCAAAGCACGTAGTTTATGTTTGGCTTGACGCTTTGGCAAACTATATTTCCAAACTTGGTTATCTCTCCGATGACGAAACACTTTTCCAAAAATACTGGCCTGCATCTGTGCAGTTGGTTGGAAAAGAGATTGTGCGTTTTCATACAATTATTTGGCCTATTATGCTGATGGCTTTAGATATTCCATTGCCTAAGCAGGTGTTCGGTCATGGCTGGCTGGTTTTAGAGGGCGGCAAGATGAGCAAGTCGAAGGGTAATGTAATCGACCCTATTACCTTGATAAATCGCTATGGAAAAGATGCTGTACGCTACTTTTTGCTTAGGGAAGTGCCTTTTGGCTCGGACGGTGTTTTCTCGAACGCTTCATTGGTGAACCGAATAAATATTGACCTTGCGAACAATCTTGGCAATCTTTTATCTAGAACTGTTGCGATGATAGAGAAGTATTTTGAGGGGAACATTCCAAAAAGCGATGTGAGTTCCGATTTGGGAAAAGATTTGAGAAGTTTTGCCCTGTCTTTGCCTAAAACGGTTGATGCTAACATGAACGCGCTGAAAATTCCCGAGGCATTGCAAAGCGTATGGGTTTTAATCGATATGTGCAATAAGTTTATTGACGAAACAAAGCCTTGGGTGTTGGCTAAAGGCGAAAACGAGGGCGATATTGAAACCTTGGGCAATGTGCTTTATCATTTGGCGGAATGCTTGAGATTTGTGGCTGTGTTGATTGCACCTTTCTTGCCCGATACTGCAAGCGCAATGTTTGAGCAGTTGGGAGTGGACAGCGATTTAACTACACCGAATAGTCTTACCGAGTTTGGCGGCTTGAAGGTTGGTTTAGCTGTCAAAAAGGGAGATGCGATTTTTCCAAGAATAGATGCGAAAAAGGAGTTGGAGGAGTTGGAGAAGCTGTTCCCAAGCGATTCTGAAGCAAAGGAAGAAAAGAAAGCTGAAGAAATTGCGAAAGAAATTCCCGAGATTACCTACGACGACTTTGCAAAGCTCGATTTGCGTTTGGCATTGATTACCGAATGCGAGGAAGTAAAAAAATCAAGAAGTCTTCTAAAGCTAACTCTAAAGGTTGGAAACGAAACACGCACGGTTGTTTCGGGGATAAAGTCTTTCTATGCGCCCGATGATTTAGTTGGTAAAACCGTTGTGTTGGTTGCGAACCTTGCACCTAAAAAGCTATGCGGAATAGAGAGCCATGGTATGATTCTTTGTGCTTCGAACTCAGATGATACCGTACTTTCGGCACTTACAACGCTTGCACCCATGGACGATGGATTGAAGGTTAGATAATGAAGTTTTTTGATACTCATGCACATTTAGCAAGCGAAAGATTTGATGAGGATAGGGACGAGATTATTATATCCCTGCCTCAAAAGGGCATTGCAAGGGTTATCGATGTGGCTTGCGATGTTAGGGAAGCGGATAAAACAATAGAGTTGATAGAAAAATATGATTTTATCTATGCTACCGTTGGAATGCACCCCCACGAAGCCGCAGAAACCGAGATACACCACATTGACGAGATAAAAAAATACTTGAAGCATGAAAAAATGTTAGCTTTGGGCGAAATTGGACTTGATTATTATTATGATTTCGCACCGAGAGAGGTTCAAAAAAAGTGGTTCGTTATGCAGCTTGAGTTGGCGCAAGAATTAAATGTTCCTGTTGTATTTCATGTGCGAGATGCGTTTGGCGATTTCATGGATATCTTGAGGGCACATAAAAACGGCTTGAAGGGAATAATGCATTGCTATTCAGGCAGCGTTGAAAGTGCGTACGAGTGCATGGATATGGGTTTGTATGTGTCGTTTGCAGGTTCGGTAACATTTTCGAATGCTTCTAAGCTGGCGGTGGTTGCAAAGAATATTCCCGATGAGTTTTTGCTGATTGAAACGGATTGCCCCTACCTTACCCCAACTCCGCATAGAGGTAAGAGAAATGACCCAAGTTTTGTGCGACATACAGCAGAAAAGCTTGCAGAGTTACGCAATGTTAGCTTAGAGCATATTTCAAATACTACATACGAGAACGCATGTAGGGTTTTCGGATTAGAAAAGC
>JAAZFD010000004.1 GCA_012511925.1 Clostridiales bacterium | reverse complement strand
GTTGTGCGCTGTAGCAGCCTTCATATCGTTGTTATCGCAATCATACTTCATAGCATAAGGTAGTAAGCCGGCAGGGCAAACTGTTACGCAACGCCCACAGCGTATGCAAGCGGATTCATCGAATAGCTTGGCTTCGGCTTTGCCTAAAACCACAATTCCGCCTGTAGCCTTCAAAATAACTATATCTTCGTTTGGAGCGCAAGGAGATGTCATACAACCGCCTAATAAAATTTTCTTGGGGTCTTCTGAATAACCATCGCAAGCGCCTATCAGGTCGTAAAGAATTGTACCTATAGGAACAGATAAGTTTGAGGGGCGATTTACCTTGCCCGTAACCGTAGTAACCCTTGAAATAAGCGGTAATCCTTTGCGAATTGCATTTGAAATCGCATGTGAGGTAGAAGCATTTATCACAATCACACCAACATCAATAGGCAAGCCACGGCTTGGAACTTCCTTGCCTGTTGCCGCTTGGATAAGCTGTTTTTCGCAACCTTGAGGGTACTTTGTTTTAAGAACTAATAAGCTAATACCTTCAAAGTTTTCAATTGCTTTTTTTATTTCACGAATTGCTTCGGGCTTGTTATCTTCAATACAAATGATGCCTTTTTTTGCTTTCAAAGCTCGCATTGATAAATATAAACCGTCAACAACCAAGGCGGGTTGTTCAACCATTATTCTATGGTCGCAGGTTAGATGAGTTTCACATTCAATGCCGTTAACTAAAATTGTGTCGCAGCATTTTCCCTCTGGTACGCAGAATTTTACATGTGTGGGAAAAGCAGCACCGCCCATTCCAACGATACCAGCATTTTTTAATGCTTCAATAAATTTTTGGGTATTATCGATTTTGCTTTCGGAAAGCCCTTGTAAACCAACCCATTCGTTCGTATAGTCATTTTGAATTTCGACACACAAAACAGGCGCACAGCCAGAAAGTTGGTGTTCTTCAACGCTAAGAACAGTACCAGATACGCTTGAATGAATAGGAACACCCAAAAAGCCTTGCGGCTCGCCAATCAACTGTCCCTTTAGAACTCGGTCGCCCTTTGCTACGCAGGGTATGCAGGGAGGTCCCATTTGCATACTCATGGGAATTATTACAGAACTTGGTTCAAACTCCCTAATAGCTTCGTAGCGAGTAGACAGCTTTCCTCCATGCTTAAGAGGGTGAACGCCACCTCTGAAAGATTTCAATACTTACACCTGCTTTCACATTAAAGTCAACAAATATGATACCATATTTAGGGCTAAAAGAAAAGGAATAAACGCCGTTATACTATGTTTTTCTGCAATATAAAGTATAATATTTCAGAGTATTGCAAAAGTGGATACTCCGTTTTTAAGTTTTAATTTTAAGGTAAAGTTCCGTTTTTTTGCCGTATACGATGCCAAAAACGAATATTACTATTGGAAAACACCCCCAAGCAAGCGGGTTTATCGACAGCCTGAATGTTTATGCGAGTATTTCATATACTTTGACTCCAAGAAATATAACCCGTAGTTACAAAATAGATTAAAGCGGCAAGTAATGCGTATGAGGCTACATAAATTGCGCTTTCAGTAATACGGTCGCCACCTTTGCCATAAAGTGCGCTGATAGCAGCGTATGTAAGTCCTACAATAATTGGCTCTGCAAGCAGGTTTAGTACAATAGGGTGAAAATATAAATGAATGCTACCGATTCTAAGTATTACTTCCTGTGGGATATAGTAAAACGGGTTAGGAATAAGAAATATTCTAACCAAGAAACATATTATCGCAATAATTAACTGCATATTTTTTCTCCTATATTTGTTTGCATCAATTTTATACTTGTTTATGTAAATATTCAACAAAAAACAGTTGGCATTTTTTTACTTTTGCTGACTTGCAAATATTCTAAATTGTAATATACTTATATTGACAAAACAAGAAAGAGGTGTATATAATGTGTTGTTTTGCTGCGCCTTTAGTTGAGGCGGTTGTAGTAACGGTTGTTAAAAAAGCTGTTGAGAAAAAAGAGAACAAGGCAGAAGTCAACTGCAAAACCCCTAAAAAATCGATGTGGGTAAAAAAGCTAAGTTGGCTTAACAATATGCTTTGGGGCGGAGTGTTATTACTTTTAATAGAGCATGTGTGGCATGGCGAAATCGTTCCATGGCCACCCTTTCTAACGGCTATGAAAACACCTGAGAGTACGGCTGAAATGCTTAGAGAAATTGCAATCTACGGAACTTCAATGTCTGTTCTAATCACTGCTGTTTGGGCTGTTATGGTGCTAATAGCTATTAGGGTAGATAAGAAACAAGCAATAAAGGTAGTTGAGGGGGTATAAAGTGTATTTTATTTTAACAGCTATAGCAGCTATCGTCTCTACATCTATTTGGCTTTTCCTTTCTGCAGAGAAAAGAAAAAAGCTAAGCACTCTATGTCTTATATATTGGGGTGCTACGCTAATGTGGTTAGTTGACCATTGTTTTGCCTTTATCCAAGAGGGTGGAGAATTCTTTGACCTTTCATCAAGCGCTACTATGTTAGGAGTATTAGTCGTTGCATTTGGTCTGCTCGCATGGGCGGTACTGCTTCTCGTTAACAAGCACAAAGAAAAACGCTGTAAAGCGTAAATAAATCCAGTTAGAAAAAACCCACTGCAAGGAAAGCAGTGGGTATTTTAGTTTAAGCCATGTCGATTACTTGTTTTTTATAGCCGACTGCGCTGCTGCCAAACGTGCGATTGGTACTCGATAAGGTGAGCATGAAACATAGTTTAGTCCAATCTTATGGCAGAATTCTACCGAAGAGGGATCTCCGCCATGTTCGCCACAGATACCGAGCTTGATATTCGGACGAGTTTTCTGTCCTAACTCTACAGCCAGCTTCATCAGCTTACCTACACCGATTTGGTCGAGCCTTGCGAAGGGGTCGCTTTCGAAAATCTTCTTCGAGTAGTATTCGCCCAAGAACTTCGTAGCGTCATCACGGCTGAAACCGAATGTCATTTGCGATAAATCGTTTGTTCCGAACGAGAAGAACTCTGCTTTCTTAGCGATTTCATCAGCAGTTAAGCAAGCACGAGGAATTTCAATCATTGTGCCAACCAAGTATTCAATCTTGGTTTGCTTTTCTTCCATAACCTGCTTTGCTGTTGTATCCACGATATTCTTAATGAACTCAAATTCCTTTACCTCGCAAACCAAGGGAATCATTATTTCGGGAATTACGGGCTATCCAGTCTCATTGAATACATTGATCGCAGCTTCGATAACTGCACGTGTTTGCATCTCCATAATTTCAGGGTATGTAACTCCCAAGCGGCAACCACGATGTCCCATCATGGGGTTGAATTCGTGGAGGCTGTCAACGGTTGCTTTCAAATCTTCAATAGTAATGCCCATTGTTTTTGCTAAGTCCTCGATATCCGAATCCTCTTGAGGTAGGAACTCATGCAATGGTGGGTCTAAGAAACGAATGGTAACGGGTAGCTCACCCATTGCCCTATAAATGCCTTCAAAGTCGCCCCTCTGCATGGGAAGTAGCTTTGCCAAAGCCTTTCTGCGGTTTTCCTCTGTTTTGCTAAGAATCATTTCACGAACGGCGGGAATCCTTGCTTCGTCAAAGAACATGTGCTCTGTACGGCAAAGACC
>JAAZFD010000358.1 GCA_012511925.1 Clostridiales bacterium | reverse complement strand
GCTTCTTGGTTTTCATTTCGTTTCCTGCCATTTTAGGAACTCCTTCTCAAAAATTTTACTTCGCTTCTTTGTGTGCTGTGTGCTTTCTGCAAAAACGGCAATACTTGTTGAACTCCAAACGATCTGGGTCGTTCTTTTTGTTCTTAAAAGTGTTGTAGTTTCGTTGTTTGCACTCGCTACATGCCAACGTAATCTTTACCCGCATAATACTCCCTCCTTAAACATACCTAAATAAGACCCTATTAGGGGTCAACTTACTAAATGTATCACACGAATATCGCTCTGTCAACTATATTTTTAGAAAAAATACAGATATTTCTCATATCCCTATAATATTATACCTATAAATTTGGAAATGTAAAGCGGTTTTGGGCGTTTTCAGAATTTAACTTGCTAAAAATGCTTGCAAATTAAGATTGTCTTGTTATAATTTACATAAATACGTAAAGACTGGGGAAAAAAGATGCCAAGGGAATTATTAGAGTTTGAAATAGACGGAAACAAGCACATAGTGCATTATGAACTAAATACTACATCGGGCAAGAAAACGCTTTATGAAAAAAATGCTTCATCGGTAAAGCAAACACTTTCGGTTGATAACGAAAATGTACCGATAGAAAAAGCAAGTTTTCTTATAAGACTTGTAGGGCTTGACCAAAAGATTATGATAAGCGACAAAGAATGCAGAGTAGTAGTTGCAAAAAATTTCTTTGATGTTGCAGTTGAGGGCAAATACATCAAAAGCAAAAAGCAATATTCCCCATTAGCAATTCCTTGGTGGGCATGGATATTCGTTGTAGCTTGCATCTCGATTATAGCTTTTACAAGGGGCGGCGCGTTACCCGGTGTGCTTGCATTTGTTAGCCCGATATACATATTACAAGCCTCTGCTGCACCCCAAAAAAGTATTATAGTAAGATTTTTTACTTGTTTAGGAATTACACTCATAGCTTGGGCTATATGTCTTTTGGTTGTTTTTGTGTTTGCGGCAATTCTCGCTTCCGCAGCAAAATAACAGGATTGGAGAATTATTATGCCAAGCAAACTATTAAATTTTGAAATTGACGGCAATAAGCACATAGTATATTACGAGCGTAGTGGGTGGACGGGTAAACAAATACTTAGGGTTGACAGGAGTAATGTTGTAATAGAAAGACTAAGTTTTCCGAATAACCTTATAGGCTTAGAGCAAACTATCCAACTTGGAGAAAAAGAGGGAATTTTCGTAACAGTAGGCAGATTCGCAGATGTTGCTGTAGATGGCGAATACCTATTAAGCAAAAAACCTTACAAGCCCTTGGGTGTTCCTTGGTGGTCGTGGATTTTTGTTGTTGCTTGTCTTGCAATCGTTGTTTTTACAACGGGCGGCGCAATTCCTGGGGCAATCGCATTTGTTAGTTCGTTATTTGTGTTGCAAGAATCTGGCGCACCAACTAAAAGTGTTGCAATTAAACTTTTTTCTTGCTTGTGCGTTACGATATTGGCGTGGGCGGTTTGCTTTTTATTTATACTTGCGGCGATACTTCTTACTTCCGCATAATAACAAGATAGGATAAATCTATGCCAAGTAAACGAATTGAATTTGAATTTGAAGGAAACAAGCATAGCGTATATTACGAGCGCTATTTATGGATAGGTAAGCAAACGCTTACGATAGACAAAAATAATGTACTAACACAAACACCTACCACGCTAAAAACCTTTATAGGATTAGACCAGCAAATAACGCTTGAAGATAAAGAATGCAGGATTGTCGCTGTAGGCAATTTCCTCGATATTGCAGTTGACGGCGAATTTCTTATCAGTAAAAAACCATACAAGACTTTTACGATTTATTTCACCGTAGTAGGCGTGTACCTTGCGAAGCAAGAAATTTTCCTATCCGCCGCGCGGATTTCATAGGTTTTCCGAAGAAAACATATTTCACATTTTTTCGTAGAAAAAATATTTCACCCTGCGGAAGCAGGCTTTCACCCGTTTTTGCAAGAAAACGGATTAAGCAGGATTTCACCCGTTTTTGCAAGAAAACGGATTAAGCAGGATTTCGCCCGTTCAGCATTATGGATAACGGCTCAATCAAACCCCTCAACACAATACTTGCACTTGCCGAAAATGTTCTTGTCGCTACCACACAACTGGCAAACGCCCATTCTTTCCCACTCGTCATGCGCTGGGGTGTCTGCAAATGCGTTTCGGTTTATAACTAACTTGTTCTTGCGTTTCTCAACAACTATGCTTTGCAGCTTAGAGCATCCAGCAAAAGCACCTGCACCTATCTCCTGCACATTAGCGGGAATAGAAATGCTTGTTAATGACCTGCAATTCTTGAACGCATCCCAGTTAATTTTCGTTACGTTTTCGGGAACCTCAATGCTTTCAAGACTATAGCAGTTCTCAAACATATCCCAGTCAATCAAAGTAATCTCTTTAGGAAGTTTTGCGCTAACAAGCGATTCGCAGTTCTGAAAGCATTCACGCTCGATTGTGCGAATGTTTGCAGGAAGAACGATTTTTCGAAGTTTCTTGCACTCGCCAAACACACTATGCCTTATTACTCGCAAGCTGTTAGGAAGTAAAATATTTGACAGCGATTCGCAATTATAAAATGCTTTTTCCTCGATTTCGACTGCACCAAGCGGAAGCACAACGGATTCTACATACACATTATCCATGAACGCTTCCTTGCCTATGATTTTAACACCAGCAGGTATTTCTACCTCACTTTCCATTCCAGTATATTTTAATAGCTTATCATCTAAAATAGAAAAATCACCTATGTACTTGGTGTTCATTTTTTCCTTGAAGCTTTCCTCTGAAATTGCTTGATAGCGCTCGATTGCCTTGTCTGCCTTGCCGACCTCACTACAAATTGGACATGCGAATTCTTGAAACGCATCGTCTATATCGACTATTCCGCCGCAAAAAATACATTTAGCCTTTGCCATAAAACACTCCCTTTTTGAATTGCTACCATTATTATAAAGAACCGAATAGAATTAGTCAAATACCAAAACTGCAAGGGAGACTTCTGCATCAACCTTTGAAGCATAGTAAATAACTAACACAGTAATTACTATTACAGCCAGCACAAGCCAAAATATAATATTTTTGAATGTGGGACTTGCTTCGTCATAGAACGCTCTACTTCTTCGGGGTTAATAATTGTAGAATAGTTTTGAGTTAGTGCAGGTTATAATAACTCAATAACCAATTAGAGTTGTAAAAATGCCCCTTTCGGGGCAAAAAAGAGATAGGTAAGAGTAGTATTAGCCAAAATGCTTATTATCATTGTAAACAGAAATCTTTATTTCCTGTTTTGCTGACAGTATTTTTATAAGCATTCCGTCAGCATTAGCGGCACTAAACTCCAAGCCGCTTGCTTTAACATCCATGTTGAAGCCTATTTCCTTGACCTTCATCACCAATGCTTCAAAATCGCTTTTGGATATTGCCTCATAGATTGCGGTTGTTCCAAATTTGTTATCCGCAACGGTTTTTAGCTTTACTTCCATTTTTGGCATAAGCAAGGTAAAGTCGTTATCGGGTAATTTTATTTCGTTTTTATCCTCATTATCCCTGTTTAGCTCTATAAGCTCTTCGTCCTCTAAAGGACTTCCTGTGGGATTGCGTGAGCGTATGCCCGTTTCATTTTCATTTGTTACTTCTTTTTTGCAAGCGGTAAACAGCATAGCTGTGATAAGGCAAACAAGCAAAAAAGCTATAAGCACCTTTATTTTCTTCATATTTCCCTCCATGCTTTGTTTAATGTTTTTTTGATTTTGCGGAGCGGCAAACGCAACCGCTCCGCATGGCAAGCGAGTGCTTACCTCGTTGTTACAAGCGGATTGTTTTTAAGCATGGGTCCATCGGGACTTGCTTCCCATTTATCAGAGCTTAACTCTGCGGGTAGCATATTCCTAAGCGCATCCGCACCTGGATAGTTCGTGCCTATTCGGGTGCCTGCCATTTGCTCCCAACCATCCCAAATTACAATGTTGCTATATGAACCTGCACAGTAAGGGCTTGGTATCGAATCGCCTAAATGTGATACAGAGCCCGAAGCACCAGAGCAATATACCCAGCAGTTGTTTATTGAAGCACCTGCCTTTTGCTCGCCTACTAAGCCGCCGCCCCACTTGTATGAAACCAATTCAACGCGCCACATCCAGCAATCGTTTATTGTGCCTCCGCTACGGTTGCCGCCCGTTATGCCGCCAACCCTACCATGATATTGTATGTCTGCAAGATAATACACGGGATATAGGTGTTCGTTCAGCTTTACATTGTATCCCCAACATTCAGATATTGAGCCGCAGTTCACACCCGCAATGCCGCCTACATAGTCATACCAGCTATAATCGGGACCCCATGTATATACCCATGCTCCTGTGGGGCTATATATGGTTGATTTTTTGATATTGCCTTCGTTAATGCCTGCAATACCGCCTGCAAATGAGCCCTGTAATGACTCGCTGCCTACCGTATAGGTAGTTGAAACAGCAGCCGCTACCTCATTATTCGAGTTATTCATCCAAATATGCGAATCTGTTATCGTAGCACCGCTTAGGTTCGCTCCCACTATACCGCCAACTACAACCCTTGCATTTATGCAGGTATCATAGCCCGACAGCTTTACTACACAACCGCTTATCGTAGAGCCGTTGTATGTACTGCCCGCTATGCCGCCTGTAAATCCACTTGCATAGATGTAATAGCCCGTAGTAAGGGGAACTGTGCAATTTGTAACATTGCCATAGTTTGCGCCCGTTATGCCGCCTGCGTGGTAAAGACCGATAGAACCGTAGTTTAAATCACTTGCGGCATAATCATCGTTAATACCGCTTACGGATTCGCAATCCGTTATGCTTCCACGGTTTAGCCCCGCTATACCGCCGCAATAGGTATGCGCCGAAACCATAGGCACATCGCTTATACAATTAGTGATAGTACCGCTTGTATCGTTGTAACCGACAATTCCGCCCGCAAAGCCATCTCCGCTTTGAATGTTCTTCTCTTGCGAGCGAATAATCGAGCCTGTTGTAAGCTTAATTGAGCAATTCGAAATACTGCCGTTATTGTATGCCGCTATTCCACCCGTATAGGTTAGGGCTAAAATATTGTCGTTGCCGACAAGCTTTACATTTTTGATAGTACCTGCGTTGTTAGCAAACAAGCCTACATATTTTTGATTTCCGCCGCTTGTTCCCCAGTCAGCGTTAAAGCCGGTAATTTGCTTGTTGTTACCGTCAAATATGCCTGCAAACGGTATTCTCGTTGCGCTTGAACCGTTTACCCAACCCAATGGTGTGAATTTATCAGAGCAGCTAATATCGTTTTGCATCTGATAATTCTTGCCCATGTGAGTAGCATCCTTGGCAACATTGTTAAGTCCTGCATGCGTAGTAAGCTTTACATATTCAGCATCGCTAATGTTTACAAACCTATATACGCTAACGGATTCCGCTGATGAGGATATTGCACCATTTTGTGTTGTGAATGTAACCGAATATGTAGCATTAAAGCCATTGCTTGCACTATACGGCTTGCATCCTGGGAAGTAATCTGTAAAGTTGCTACTATTGATTGTTAATGAGTCATTTAGTCCCATCCATAGAACTACCTTTTCAACGCCTAAGGATTCGTTGTTAAAGGCATCAAATACGGTATATTCGACATCGTAATCAAAGGGACCCTCACCGCCTATGAACTCCCATTGAGCGTATAGCGTTGTGTTTTCGTTGATTGTGAATGTATCGCCACCATTATAGCTTACTCCTGAGCCATTAGCCTTTGTGTTGAAGCCGATAAAGTTATATGTAGGTCGCTTGAATGTATTATCCATAACCGTAACTGTATCGAGTTGATAGTAAGGACTATTTGAGTCTGTCATTACTCCATTACCGCCGTTTGCATTATAAGTTAATATGCAAACTATTCGCTCATACTCGGCAGTTAATACTATTGTCGTGCCTGCCATACTTGGGCTGTAGCTTATACTATCTCCTGGATTCAGATAGGTACCAAGCGTTGATGCCCAGGGTTTGAAGCTATACCCAGCTTTTGTGGGTGTAGATAGTGGTATGACATACACGCCCGAATTATGGCAATCAATAGTATAGTTTTGTGGACCGCCCGTACCGCCGTTTGCATCATATTCGATATAGATTTCAAGCGCAGTCCATTGTGCAACAAGCTCTAAGTCATTAGCAGGTGCATTTAATATAGTGCCGCCCTCAAATACGATTACTCCGCCGCCATATTCCCATCCGCTGAATATGTGGTCAGCCTTAGTAGGTACTTCATTGGGGATTTTTATATCGTGTCCTGCATAGAAGCTAAATCCCTCTGGCCCGCCTGTTCCTCCATTTGTGTTAAATGTTAATTCAAACGGTTGCCCCCAATACGCAACATAGGTTACATCGTTAGCTGGCATGGGGATTATAGGATTATCGGAGGTATATACTATGCTCGGGTCTGCTTGATTAACCCAACCTAAGAATATGTATTCTTCGTTATCGCAGGATAGTGTGGTGCCAAACATATAATTATAAATGTTTATTCCCTCATCTACCTTGGTTATTTCGGTTACGAATGTATCTTCACCGTTAATAGTTATACCCGCGGGAACCTGCTTAAGCTTTCCGGAGTCTATACCCCTTACATTGAATGTAAGCTTAGACATTGTAACCCAATAAGCGTAAAGGTTTGTTCCACCTTGGGGCATAGGGAATGTATCGTATTGTTGTAGCAGCTCTGGACTGTCTGTTGGGTCGAATCCCCAACCTACAAACTTATATTTTTCCCTTAAAGCCGTAGTGCCTGGATTGGCAGGTGTTTTAACCGTACCGGTTGCATCCGTTTCGTAGGAGCCTGTATCCGATGGCACAGTTGCAGACAAAGTGCAGTTTTTATTGAACTTTACCTTGTGCTTTAAAGGTGTAAAGTTGGCTGTAAATGTTACATCTTTAATAACCGTGTAGGTATAATTAGCTGCGTAATTTTTACCGTCTGCGCTACACGCCCAGTTTGTGAAGCTGTGGTCAAACTTTGTTAGAATAGTTGCGGGAGGCAATTTAATTTTTCCGTTTGGCGGATAAAGCATATCTTCGGGTACTTCACCTTCGCCACCGTTCTTCTCAAAGTGAACAGTGTAACCTTCTACCCATTGCGCTACTAATGTAGCATCGTGTCCAGGCATTGTAAAACTACCGCCCGCCAATACGGTTATGCCTGTTTCGGTGCATTTCCAACCGTTAAACGCCAAACCGTCCTTTTGGGGAGGGGTAACGGGCATTTTAACCACTTTGCTTTGCGCATATCTGCCGTCTAATGTTTCACCCGTACCGCCTGCAAGGTCAAATGTAAGCTGATATGTAATCTCCTCCCAAACTGCCAAAAGGGAGGTATTTTTCATAATACCTATGTTTCCTACATAATCGGTCGGATAAGAAACAACACCAAACGACCAGCCTAAAAATGTATATTTCGCCCTTGTTGCAGTTGAACCCATAACAATTTCAGTAATATCCGTGCCTTCGTAAAACTTTGTACTGTTCACAAAACCTGGGAATAGCTTAAGCGTTCCACCGTTTCCGCTAAACGATAATGTATATTGCGGTAGAACTCTCCAAGTAGCTGTAAAGGTAATGTCCTCCGTTAATGGGAATGCTGCCCCTGCTTGAACCTTGGTTGCACCGCCCGGATAAGCCCAGCCGTCAAAGCCATAGTTTTGTGCAGCCCTCTTTGGCGGAGCGTCAGGCAGGTGGAAGTTAGTTG
>JAAZFD010000357.1 GCA_012511925.1 Clostridiales bacterium | reverse complement strand
GCCATACTCGATTACCTTTTCAGTTGGGGCATCAGAGCCAGAAGTATCACAGTTTCCACGCACCACTTCAACATGCTTACCTGTAAGCTCGGCTATTAGCTTAGAGTCAGAGCCAAAGTCGCCTAAATGTAGCCAAAAATCAACATCGGGTAAAGTGTTAACAACTCGCTTTATGTTCGCAAAATCGCCATGAGTGTCGCCTGTTACGCCAATTCTTAGGTGTTTTTTCATTGTGCTTCCCTCATAGAGCTTGCAAACTTGTAGATTAGTATTCCAGCGGCAACGGACGCGTTTAGCGATTCCGCAAAGCCGTATATAGGGAGCCTGTACTTGTAGCTTAGCTCTGCCAATTCATCGGATACTCCCCTGCCCTCGTTTCCTATTATTAAGGCTGTTTTGCTTGAAAGCGTTGGGGTTTCCTCGCAACCGTTAAGATGACCGCAAACCAAAGTGAAGCCCTGCTCGGATAGCTTTTTGCACTCAACCTCTAAGTTGCCTTGCCAAATAGGCATGTGGTAGATTGAACCCATAGAAGCACGCAAGGGTTTTGGTGCAAAAGGGTCTGCGCTGTTTTCGCTTATCAATACGCCTTTAACTCCGAATGCGTCTGCTGTTCGGATTATTGTACCAAGGTTGCCAGGGTCTTGTACCTCGTCTAATACTACGATTAGCCCATCCTCGTAGAAAAGGGGCAAATCATATACGGGTGTTTTGATTGTTGCAGAAACATATTGGGGTTCATTGGTGTTGGCTAATGCTTTCATTACATTGCGTGATACGACCTTCACATTTGCACCTGCACCCTCTAAAATCGCTTGCATCAAATCATGCCCTTCTTCGATAAAGGCATCAGCAAACTCTGCACCGGATATTACGGCTTCACGCACAAGCTTATCGCCCTCAATAAAATGCAAACCCGTTTCGAGTCTGCCTTTTTTAGTTGAGAGCGACCTTGCACGCTTAACTGATTCGTTTCTTGTACTTTCGATAACCAATTATTTTGCTGCCTTAGCAACGTCAACGAGTTCACGGAATGAATTCATATCAGTAATTGCTAAATCGGATAAAACCTTACGGTTGATATCTATGCCAGCTACCTTCAAGCCGTTCATTAGGCGGCTGTAGCTTGTACCACAGATTCTTGCACCAGCGTTTATTCGAGTAATCCAAAGCTTACGATACTCACGCTTCTTTAGCTTTCTGCCAACATAGGCATAGGCTAAGGATTTCATTACCTGCTGAGAAGCAGCACGATATAGCTTGCTTTTTGCACCGAAGTAGCCTTTTGCAAGTTTTAATACTTTACGACGCTTTTTTAATGCGTTAACTGACCTTTTAATA
Source organism: Clostridiales bacterium (assembly GCA_012511925.1). Classification (GTDB taxonomy): domain Bacteria; phylum Bacillota; class Clostridia; order Christensenellales; family CAG-138; genus DUPG01. Next base: position 3,029 of record JAAZFD010000357.1, on the reverse strand, counting down.
CGAGCCATTACAATACCTCCTTATTTGTACGGAATGAGCATCTTTATCTTCTTGGCTTCCATATCAGCGATATAGCCTACTTGACGAAGATTGCGCTTCCTCTTGGTTGATTTCTTTGTAAGAATGTGGCTCTTATAAGCCTTGCCACGCTTAATTTTGCCTAATTTAGTTAGGCTAAAGCGTTTTGCTGCACCCCTGTGTGTCTTAATTTTTGGCATGGGGATTCCTCCTGTTAGCTATTATTTTTGTGGTTTGGGAGAAAGTATCATGAACATATTACGACCCTCAATCTTAGCTGGGCGGTCAATAACACCGTATTCATTTACTAACTCGAAAAAGCTGTCCATAACTTTTTGCCCGATTTCTCCATGAGTAATTTGCCTACCTCTGAAGCGAATCGAAGCTTTTACCTTATCACCGTTCTGCAAAAATTTGATTGCTGCCTTAGATTTAACCTCTAAGTCGTGCGTATCGATTGTTGCGGATAGGCGAACCTCTTTCATTTCAACAACCTTTTGCGCTTTGCGTTGCTCTTTTTCTTTTTTGGTTTTTTCGAACTTAAACTTTGAATAGTCGGTAAGCCTGCATACAGGTGGGTTTGCCTGTGGGACTATCAGAACTAAATCAAGCCCTTTCTCATCAGCCATTCTAAGCGCAACCGAAAGCTCAACTACACCGAGCTGACCACCGTCGTCGTCGATAAGGCGAACTTCCTTCTCACGAATTTGTTCATTGATTAACAAGTCATTATTAGCTATGGTAAGCACCTCCGTAATTTTTTCCCAAACAAAATGGGTGCATATTGCACCCAAATATAAGTAATCAACTTATTTACTTACCGTGCAAGAATAAATTCAGGCAGGTGAGAAGTGGGTGCTTCTGCTTAACTTTAACATTGTATATGTTCTTTCAGGGTTTGTCAAGCGGGATTTTTTGGGATTTTAATATATTTTGGGATGTGATATAATATTAGATATAGCTTCGCATAATTGTAGAATATATAATGATAGGGGTGGCGTATGGAAGACAAGATTATGATTTGCATAGACGGAGAGAATATTTACATTCAGCGTGGCGAAAGCCTTTATGTTGCTTTAGGTAGAATGAGCTTAGATAAATTTGAGTTGGCAGACATGCCATTAGCGGCACTTATTGACGGTCAGATGTACGATTTGCATTTTGCACCGAAAAGGGAATGTGATATTAAGCTGGTTAGGTATGATTCTGAAGCTGGCAGAAGGGTTTACGAACGTTCACTAAAATACATCGTGATTTATGTTATGATGCATCTATTCAACAATGTAAACCTAATAGAGCAGCACTCATTAGGGAACGGAATTTACATTGCGGTTGATTTTCAAAACGATACCAAGCTAAGCGTTGATGATGAATGTAAAATCAAGGCAGAATGTAAAAAGCTTATTCAGCAGAACCTGCGATTTGTTCGAACACGAATGAATACCGAGAAAGCGATTGCGTATTTTGAAAGCACCAACCAACCCGACAGAGCGAGATTGTTCAGCCAATCGGAATCCGATGATTTTGGGTTCTATTCGATTGAGGGAAGCGATTACTTAGACTATCTGTATGGTGCTCTACTACCCTCCACAGGCTATATAAGCGTTTTTGATATTAAATGCGTTGAAAATGCTGTGCTTGTAATGATGCCATCAGCGAAAAATCCGAACGAGCCGGAGGTTTACACGCGTTTGCCAAAGTTAGAGGATGTATTTATGCAAAGCGACCATTGGGGGCGATTGATGCATTGCGCTACAGCAAACGACCTTAACAGCCTTGTTAAAAGCGGAAATTTGGCAGAGCTTATACGGGTAAACGAGGCGCTGCATGAACGCTCCTACGCGCTTCTTGCTGATGAAATAGCTACAAAGGGTGCACGCGCCTGTATGATAGCAGGACCTTCCTCTTCGGGTAAAACCACCTCGGCAAACCGCATAGCAACGCAGCTTAGGGCGTTGGGGCTATCGCCTATTATGCTTTCATTGGACAATTATTATCTTGACAGGGATAAGATGATTGCAAACGAATTTGGAGAGCTTGATGTAGAGCACATAAACGCACTCGATACCGATAGGATTGCCCATGATATTTCCTTGCTTATGACAGGCGAGGTTGTAGAAACTCCTATTTTCTCCTTTGCAAAGGGCAGGCGAGAGGAAAAGGGCATTATACTTCAAGGCGGTCGTGAGCATCCTATAATTATTGAGGGGATTCATGCGCTAAATCCGCTTATGCTTTCAGGGGTTAGCAATAAAGAGCAGGTTTACAAGGTTTATGTAAGTGCATTAACTACCTTGAATTTAGACAATCATAATAGGATAAGAACATCTGATGTGCGCCTGTTGCGTAGGCTTGTGAGGGACTTTGCTACTCGCTCCGCATCAATGGACAGAACGCTTTCTATGTGGCAGGGAGTGCAGCGGGGTGAGCGGGTTTGGGTGTTTCCGTTTCAAGAAAAGGCGGATGCAATTTTGAACACAGCGCTTGTATATGAGTTGGCGATTTTGAAAAAGTATGCGTACAATTTGCTGGCAGATGTGAAGCCCAGTAGCCCATATTATGCTGTGGCACGTGAGTTGGTTAGGTTCTTAACATATTTTGTGGATGCAGATGCAAGCATGGAAGTGCATATACCGCCTACTTCGGTGTTGCGTGAGTTCATAGGCGGAAATTCGTTTTATGAGGATTAAGAGAAATAAAGGAGGTAATTATGTATTACGATTATATGTTTTTTGCTCTGATAGGGGTAATGATTATTGGATTGATAGCACAAGCTAAGGTGCAATCGACCTTTACTAAGTTTGACAAGGTACGAGCAAGGACTAACAAGCCTGCACATCAGGTGGCATCCGAGCTTTTAGGCTCTTATGCAAGGGATGTTTCACTTCAACCCGTAGCAGGCAGATTGACCGACCATTACAACCCACGAACCGATACCGTTGGGCTTAGTCAAAGCGTTTATAACGGGACAAGCGTTTCGGCTTTGGCGGTTGCGGCGCACGAGATAGGTC
>JAAZFD010000356.1 GCA_012511925.1 Clostridiales bacterium | reverse complement strand
TTACAAGTAGCAACAAGCACAACACCAAAGCAAAAATTCTAATTCGTTTCATCGTTTTTTTCTCCTTTCTTCGAAAATCTCATCTAAAAACTCATTATTGGTTATATTATTTATTATATTTAACTGCTAATTATTTGTCAATATAGAAATTGGATATTTGTGTGAATAATTTTGCAATTTTTAACCAAATGTTTTCTTTTACACCGAATCAATAGCATTTTAACTGTAGTAACAGCAATAAGGTTTGTATGTCGTTTTTTGTCTTCAACTATTTAATCTATCTTCAATTCCATAACTTAGGCTTATATTGCTGTAAAAAACGCAAAAGCCCTGTAGAAATGGGCTTTTGCGAGATGCTGATAGGTATCGTCTTCTTTAATCATCCGAATACGGACTACCCAAGAAATCTGTGTCGTCTTCCTCATCATCAAGCGGCTCAGAAAACTGCTCCTTAACCCAGCTGAATACCCCACGCTTCTTTTTGCCGTGCTTTTGACTAGGCTCATCTATGTCTAAAAAGTCGTCATCGTCAATTTCTTCTTCAACTAAATCATCTTCAACGGTTTCCACTCGCAGGTAGCGGCTTTGGTGAATATTTTCTCGGCTTGAATTTACCTGCCCTACATACATATTCAACTGCCTTAAAAGCTCTGACAAAATCGAATCCGCATATTGTTTAGAATCCTCATACATAGCGCCTGCATGCTTTTCTGCATTTGAAATGATTTGCTTTGCACGTAATTGTGCTTCCCTGTATATCTCATGCTCTGATACCCTTGTTTCAAACTCTCTGTTTGCATCCTCAATTATATCCTCGGCATGTGAAGTCGCACGGTCTATAGTCTGGCTTGCTCGCTTTTCGGCGGTTTCGATAAGCTCTTGAGAGTGTTCGTCTGCTCGTGAAATCAAATCATCTGCTTTGGATATTAGGTTTTGCGCCCTTATAATATCTTTGGGTATGCAGATTTTTAAATCGCCTAATAAATCGAGAATTTCGTCGCAGTCAATGTTGCGCTTGTTGCCAACCACATTAAAAACTGGTCGGGGGCTTTCCTCGATTAAATCCTCGATTTTCTCGATAATGGTGTAAATCTGTAGGTTGGGGGTGCTGTCTTTCATGGCAAAAAAGATTCCTTTCTATTGTAATGTGCTTTTATATCGTCAACAATAATACTGGGAACGAATTCTGAAACATCGCCACCAAAGGCAGAAATTTCACGCACGACCGAAGAGCTTATTGCCCTAAACTCTGGTCTTGATAAAAGTATAATCGTTTCGAGAGCGTTATTCAATCTAAAATTTATATCGGCCATTGCCGTTTCTGCTTCATAATCGGAAATGTTTCGAATCCCCCGTATAGTCGCAACCGCCGAAACCTTTTTTGTAAATTCGCTTAGCAAGCCCTCATAGCTGGTTGCCTTGCAGTTAGAAATCCCCATAGAATCAATAACCTTTTGAATCATATCTACTCGCTGTTCACTTGTAAACATCGTTTTCTTATTAACATTTGTTAGAACGCAAACATGCACGAAATCGAAAATCTTGGTAGCACGAGAGATTATATCGCAATGAGCGTTAGTGATTGGGTCAAAGCTCCCTGGAATAACAGCAATTTTCATAATACAACTCCATTATACTCAAACAATGTTGTAGAGGTTTGGTGGAACTTTCGGGTGGTTTTTAGCTTCATTCCCGAAAGCAATGGAATACTCACATCGTTTGAATGCTCTACTACTATTATAGCATCTTGGTTTAACATATTAAAGTCGATAAGTGTTTGGATTGCATCTGTTGCCAAATCTGACTTATAGGGAGGGTCCAAGAACACCATATCAAAACGGAAATTTCTACTGCTAAGTTGTGAAAGTGCTTGCTTATAGTCCGCTTGAAAACAAGCGCATTTCTCGGTTAACTTTAGTTTTTCGGCGTTATTCTTAATAATAGCGGTGCATTTTGCGTTATTATCTATGAATGTAGCGAATTTCGCTCCACGAGACAGTGCCTCAAAGCCTAAGCTGCCGCTTCCTGCAAATAAATCGAGTACATTTTTTTCTATCAGGTCAAACTGAATAATACCAAACAGGGTTTCTTTCACTCTGTCCAAAGTGGGACGAGTAGCATTCCCCTCCAAGGTTTGTAAGGTTTGTCCTTTGGCTATACCAGCAATTATCCGCATTTTAGCCTCCAAAATATATGCTTGAATTTTAGCATACATACAAAATTTTAACAAGTAGGCGAGTACATTGTACTTTTTAACTTGCAGAACAAAGCATTCGGTGATATATTTCTAAAGAGTATTAAAGGGAGTAAAGAAAAGTATGTTAAGAATAGAAAACCTATCAAAAGCCTATGGTGAAAAAGTTGCAGTTGATAATTTGTCCTTGCATATTATGCCGGGAGAAATTTACGGCTTCATAGGTCATAATGGCGCAGGCAAAACTACCACGCTAAAAGCCTGTTGCGGCATTTTGCATTTCGATAAGGGCGAAATATTTATTGATGGTATATCTGTAAAGGCTAACCCGTTAGAGTGCAAAAAACAAATCGCATACATACCCGACAATCCCGACTTATACGAATTTTTAACAGGGATTCAGTACCTGAACTTCATTGCAGATATTTTCGGGATTAGCGCAAGTGAACGCAAGGAGAAAATCAACGAGTATTCAGAGCTTTTTGAGTTGAAAGCAAACCTCGCACAAACTATTTCCTCATACTCGCATGGTATGAAACAAAAACTTGCGGTAATTTCGGCACTTATTCATTCGCCAAAGCTAATATTGATGGACGAACCCTTTGTGGGCTTAGACCCAAAAGCATCACACAAGCTTAAACTGCTTATGCGCAAAATTTGTGATGAGGGTGGGGCATTTTTCTTCTCCACTCATATTCTTGAGGTAGCCGAAAAGCTATGCGACAAGGTTGCGATAATCAAAGACGGAAAACTCGTAGTTACTGGCACAATGTCTGAGGTTATGGGCAATACCTCGATTGATGATGTATTCTTAGGGTTGGAGGAAAAAGATGCTTTAAGCATTATTAAAGGTACGAATAGCATCCCTCTTGGCTTCGATGTTTAGAAGCACGAATAAGACCAAAAAATCAAACTTTTCCACATTAGGCAAGGTGGGTATTGGCTTGTTGATTCTATATGGCTTTGGAAGCATAGGTTTAATGTTTGGTTTCTTCTATTCAGCTTTAGTCGAGCCTTTTCATGCAGGAGGAATCGATTGGCTTTACTTTTTGTTTAGCGGACTTGCTGCTACTGGAATAATGTTCGTTTCAAGCATATTTACTGCTCAAACCCAGTTATTCGAATCGCGTGATAACGACCTTTTGCTAGCACTACCCATTCCGCCCTCATACCTGCTGCTTTCGAGAATGTCCGTGCTTTTGATAATATGCTATTTCCTTGATTTAGTCGTGTTTTTGCCTGCACTAATTGTTTATCTCATGAACTACACCTTGAGCGTAGCGCAAATCGTATGCTATTTTGGAGTTTTTCTCGTTTTACCCCTGTTTGCGATAGCCCTTGCAAGCCTATTCGGATGGCTGTTGGCGTTGTTAACATCTCGAATGCGAAACAAGACGGTTTTCACTATGATTCTTTCCTTGGCTTTCCTTGGTGGGTATTTCTATGTGAACGCACAGGTACAAAATTACATTGAGATGATGGCAACCCATGGAGAAGCTATTGCAAACACAATAAAGAGCACAGTATTTCCC
>JAAZFD010000355.1 GCA_012511925.1 Clostridiales bacterium | reverse complement strand
CCTTCACGATAATAGGTATTGAAAAAGACCTGAAACCACTCAAAGAAGTGCAGGTGATTGTCGAAAACAAAAGAGGAGAGAAAAAGACGTTTAATGCAATTGCTCGATTAGATTCTCAAATAGAGATTGAGTATTATCGCAACGGTGGCATTCTTCAATATGTATTGCGTCAGTTCTTGAGAGAAGAGGTTAAATAACACAAAACATTCTTCCACAAAAAACGTCATGCAACTTTAATATTTCACAATATCATTATATCATAAGCGGAGAAAGTCCGTACATCACTCGGAGCCTCCTCGAAAATTTCGATGAGGCTCCGAAGGATGTGCGGACAATCTGCAACTATATCACTTCCCTAGCCACCTCAATCTTATACTTCTTACCCTTCATCTTCTGGTCTCTGATATTATTTAAGAGTGTTTTAACTACTGAAGTTTTAACAGCAGCAAAAGAAATAAAGTCTTTAACCTCAATAAGTCCTAAGTCTGATTTATCCAATTTCCCTTTTTGCAGAAAGAACCCTACTATATCGCCCTTATTGAGTTTGTTTTTCTTACCTCCACTAATGTATATTGTTTGATATTCGGGGCGTTTTGGTAATGGTTTGCCCTCTTTAAGCTTTAGCGCATCTAAGCCTTGGGGAATATAGTCGGGCAACATATCTTCTTTGTAGGATATAATATACGCTGTACCCTTAGCCTTCATACGAGCGGTGCGGCCGTTACGGTGGGTAAAATCAACCTCCTTTGCCGGCAGGTGATAATGAATTACGTGTTTCATTTCGGGAATATCAAGTCCTCTTGCACCCAAATCGGTTGTTATCAGGTAATTTAAACTACCATTTCTGAATTGTATCAAAATTCTCTCCCTATCGTCTTGATCCATTCCTCCATGATAATAACCCGAATATATTCCTTTAGAGTCTAGTAGGTCGCTAATTCGTTCGGCTACCTCCCTATGATTGCAAAAGATAAGAGCAGCTTCGGAATTTAATGAGCAAAGCAAATTAAAAAGCGTATCAATTTTATCCTTTTCGGGCGAGACAACAAGTTTTACAGAAAGGCTATCGATTTGTTCTTCCTGTGTAAAATCGAGCGTTACAGAAGATTCCATCCCAACAAAATCGGGTATCTCCACCTCAGAAGTGGCAGAAAGCAATACTCTTTTATCGAGATTAGGCAACTCACTAATAATGGTATTCATCTCTTCCAAAAAGCCTAGTTGCAATGATTTATCGAACTCATCGAGCACCAATATTTTGATATCATCGGTCTTGAACGACTCTCTTTCTAAATGGTCTGTTAGTCGCCCCGGAGTACCAATTAGCAATGCCGGTGGATTACTCAAATTGTTTAGTTCTGTTTCGATAGAGTGCCCACCATAGCACACATTTACCTTGAAGTTGGTACCCATTTTCTTCCACACCTGCTCAATTTGCAGAGCCAGCTCGCGCGAAGGAACAATAACCAAGCACTGCACAGTTTTAATATCCTCGCTAAGCATTTGTAGTATGGGCAGCAAAAAGGCCAGCGTTTTTCCAGAACCAGTGGGCGATAATAATACTGTGTTTTTCTTACTTAATATAGTTCTCAGTGCCTCAAACTGCATCTTGTTTAATGCATCTATGCCTAGGTTGGATAATATTGTTGATTGTTGATTTTCTGTTTTCATGCGTCAAAGATAAGATTTAAATTTTTATCTTTGAAAAAACAAATTGCATT
>JAAZFD010000354.1 GCA_012511925.1 Clostridiales bacterium | reverse complement strand
GCATCTGCCATACGCTGTGGTTGTTTTGCGACAGATAATCGACAAACTGAATGCCATCCAAAAAAGAGCCGATTCCATAGTTGCCATTCAAAGATGAAACAGGTAATAAAATGCCTTTCATAATTCTTATCCTTTAAGTTGTTTTGGTTAGTATAAGCATTTTGGCGGCTGATTAGTCCTGCTTTATCTCCAAAGTTAATTTATACGCTTCGTTTTTATTTATGGAAAACTCGTTTGCGACAATTTCTGCAACCTTTTTTGTGGAATGTTGCTCTAACAACTCCTCAATTCGTGAAATGATTTGCGTTTTATCTGCTTCTTGCTTTTCTTTTTTGGAAATTAGCAACACACATTCGCCCTTTATATTTTCAGCTTCAAAGCGGTTTTTCAACTGCTCCGCTTCGCCCTCAATGCGCTCTTCATAGATTTTCGTAATCTCTCGCACTATGCACACGCTGCGTGCAGGGTCAAACTTAGCAATATCGGCTATTGTTGCATAAATCCTGTTCGGACTTTCATAAATGATAGAGGTAATTTCAGAATCGATTATTTTTTGTAAAATATTTTTGCGTTGCTTACCGCTTCTATCTAAAAAGCCAAAGAAAGCAAATGCGCTTGAATCTAACCCCGAAATAGCCAATGCAGTAGTAAAGGCGGTTGCCCCAGGCAACACCGTATAAGGCACTTGCATATTTATTGCCGTTTGAACTATTCTCGCACCGGGGTCTGAAATACAGGGCATTCCTGCATCGGATAGATAGGCAATGCTTTCGCCCGCCAACACTCGATTTGCAATTTCAACAGCCCTTTGTGCTTCGTTATGCTCGTGGCATGGGATTAGCGGCTTGTTTATTTCAAAATGCTGCAACAGCTTTGAACTATGCCTTGTATCCTCGCAATAAATAGCAGAAACCTCAGAAAGCACACGCAATACTCTAAGCGTTATGTCTTCAAGGTTTCCTATAGGGGTTGCGCATAAGTATAACACTACTTGTTGTTTAGCATCTCCTTGGTTTTCATTAGCCTTGTTAGGTTGCCACGCTCGTTTTCGTCTAACTTCATTTTGATTGCACGAATCGTTTCTTCAAGCTGTGGAATCATAACGTATTCCAAAGCGTTTACTCTGCGCCTTGTTTTCTCTATTTCGTTTGCTAACAAGTTGCAGGTTTTTTCAACCTCTGCCAACTCAATTAGCTTGGGTAAAAGCTGTGAAAACTCGATTATAGCGGAATCAAGCTCAAAAGAAGTATTTGCAAAGCCGTAAGGAATCAAGCCTACTGCATCGCTTAAAGTCGCTTCGAAAACCGGAACGCTTACCGACAATTCGCTTCTTATATGCGTTGTGATTTTTGCATTTGCAGACGGATAGCTTAACGCTTCCTCGATATCATAAGGCGACATCTTGGCGCGTGCATATACGAATCGTTTCATAGCCGTACCCATTACCGCTTCTACCGATTCCCTAAGCTCTTTGTTTTTGCGAATGTACTTCATAAAGCGGCGCACTAACTCATCTCGCTTATCTTTCATAAGCTTATGACCACGTGTAGCCACCTTCAACCTCTTTTTGAGGTTTTGAAGCTCCATTCTCGTAGGTTTTACTTGCATTATAGCCATTTTTCCGCTTAATCCGTTTCGTTTTCGTCTTTTTCGTCTTTTCCGCTGTCAATTTGTTCATGCTTATAATACTTATCTAAGTATTCGTCTTTAATACGTTTTAGCTCGCTTCTGGGCAGTATCGACAACAGCTTCCAACCCAAATCAAGCGTTTCCTCGATTGTTCTGTTCGTGTAATACCCCTGCGATACGTATTCCTCCTCGAAAGCATCAGAGAATTTTGCGTATAGTTTATCAATCTCCGTCAATGCCGCTTCGCCCAATATTACAGCCAACTCCTTAGCGTCTTTGCCCTGCGAATATGCCGCAAAAAGCTGGTTCATTGTGTCGGCGTGGTCCTCCCTTGTCTTGCCCTTGCCGATACCCTTGTCTTTCAATCTCGATAATGACGGCAAAACATTTATAGGCGGTGTAATTCCTCGCCTGTTTAGCTCTCTCGACAATATAAGCTGTCCCTCTGTGATGTAACCTGTAAGGTCGGGAATCGGGTGTGTTAAATCGTCCTCTGGCATGGAAAGCACAGGAATCATAGTGATTGAGCCTTCTTTGCCCTTTAATCTGCCTGCCCTCTCGTACATGGTCGCCAAATCTGTATATAGGTAGCCTGGGTAACCTCTGCGCCCGGGCACTTCCTTTCGTGCGGCACTAACCTCACGCAACGCTTCTGCGTAGTTGGTGATGTCGGTGATAATAACTAAAACGTGCATACCAAGCTCGTAAGCTAAGTATTCTGCCGCCGTAATCGCCATTCTGGGGGTTGCAATACGCTCGATTGCAGGGTCGTTTGCAAGGTTTACGAAGGTTACGGTTCTGTCAATAGCGCCTGTTTCCCTGAAATCGTTTATGAAGAAATCCGCTTCCTCGAATGTGATACCAACCGCCGCAAACACAACCGCAAACTTTTCATCCTTGCCACGAACCTTTGCTTGCCTTGCAATCTGCGCCGCCAACTGTGCATGGGGCAAGCCGCTTCCCGAAAATACGGGTAGCTTTTGACCACGAACCAAGGTATTTAGTCCGTCAATGGCCGATATTCCTGTTTGTATGAACTCGGAGGGGTAATCTCTTGAAGAAGGGTTCATGGGTGCGCCATTTATATCGAGTCGCTTTGCAGGGATTAAAGGCTCTGCGCCGTCCCTTGGGTTGCCAAGCCCGTCAAATACCCTGCCCAACATATCGGGTGCAACATCTAAAACGATTGACCTGCCTATGAACTTCGCCTTTGCATCGGAAATCTTTAGCCCCTGTGAGCCTTCAAAAAGCTGAACCAAGGCATTTGATTCCTCAACCTGTAACACCTTGCCATGCCTGCGTTCACCGTTAGCCTGCTCGATAATTACAAGCTCATCGTACTTTACGCCGCTGACTCCCTCAACCAACATCAAGGGTCCTGCAACCTCTTTTATTGTGCTGTATTGCTTATGCATACTCGAATCCTCCCTCTTCAATTAAGCGAGTAACCTGCTCTTCTATTTGATTTTTTACTACTTCAAAACGCTCGCCGCATTCGTTTTCGGGAATGTATTTGAACCTGCCTATGCTTTCTCTAACCGGCAATCTAAACAGCTTTTCTAAATCGATAT
>JAAZFD010000353.1 GCA_012511925.1 Clostridiales bacterium | reverse complement strand
CGATTCTGCCCTTTGAGAACTCTCGTATTGTTTTTATTAGGTTCTCCATAGCATCGGGAGCGTGAGCGTAATCAAGTATTACAGTAAAATCTCTGCCATAAGTGGGTAAGGATTCCAATCTGCCAGCAACAGGCGACATATTCTCTAATCCGTTGCGGATATGCTCTATATTATAGCCTAATAAGAGTGCCGCCGAAGCCGCCGAAAGCGCATTAAAAACTGAAAACAATCCCGAAATAGGAACATGAATATCAACGCTTTCCTTTCCTCTGTTCAAGGTAAAGTCAACACCCGTTGTTTTAATATCTATATTCTTAGCGTAAATATCGGAATTCCTTGTAATGCCAAATGTGGTGATAGGGCAGGTAACGCCCTCCATCATTGCATCTGCATAGCTATCGTCTGTGTTAAAGCAAGCGCTTATGCAAGAGCTAAACATCTTTTTCTTAGCGGCAAAGTAGTTATCAAAGTTTTTATGATAATCGAGGTGGTCTTGCGTTAAGTTCGTGAACACTGCCACATCGAATACTATGCCATGCACACGCTCTTGGTCTAACGAATGCGAGGAAACCTCCATTATTACAATATCAACATCTGCATCGTTCATTTTGCGTAAGATTGCTTGAAGTTCGACGCTTTCTGGAGTTGTACGACTTGATGGCAACACCTCATCGCCTATTAGATTCTTTATAGTCCCTATTAGCCCTACCTTTTTGCCTGCCTGCTCTGCAATCGCTTTTAGCATATATGTGGTGGTTGTTTTGCCATTGGTTCCTGTTATTCCTACTATCTCCATGCCGTCAGCAGGGTGGTCGTAGAACTCCGCCGCCAGTTTTGCCATAGCAATCCTTGAATTTTCAACGATTATTTGCGGAACGTGAATATTCTCTAACTTCCTCTCGCAAAGCAAAGCACAAGCGCCAGCATCCACAGCCGCTTGTGCGTATTCATGCCCGTCTAAAAAAGTACCAGAAATACAACAAAACAAGTCGTTCTTCCTTACAAGGCGAGAATCGTACTCGATTTTGTTTATCTCAATATTTGAAATATCGCCAATCGTCTCGCAAGGGATAACCGAAATTAGTCCCTCTATACGATTGTTAATACTTGATTGACGCATGAAGCACCTCCAAATTATTGCAGCTTAAGTTATTCTGATCCGAAAACAAGCGTTATGGTTGCGCCAAATTCAACTTCCTTGTCGTAACCTATGCTTTGCCAAGTAACGAGTCCACCGCTATATGTTCCCGAAATCTCCATCTTTAGCCCCATTTCTTTCAGCTTGTCGTAGGCTTCAAGCCTCGTCATGCCTATAAAGCTAATCATGGATACGGTATCTTCCGTAATCACAATACTTGTGGATTCCGTGTATAAAAGCACATCGGTACCCTTTATCGCCATCTCGCCAGGTTGGGGAATTTGATTAACAATTTTATCAGTTGCCTGAAAAGTTGCGTTTAGCCCCACATCCTCTAAAATCTGTTGTGCCTCGCTTACGGTTTTGCCGTATAAATCGGGAACCATAACCGTTTCTTCGCTTCCCTCTGCCGCAAAGCCATAGTACCTTAGCGTTTCTTCTAGCGCTTGCTTTACGAAGGGGGCTGCAACCGTTGAGCCGAAAATAACGCCAACCTGCGGTTCGTCAACGAGTATTAGGCAAACAAACTCTGGGTCGTCCATAGGTGCAATCCCTATGAAGGATGCAATCAGCTTGCCCTGTGCAATTACGCCGTTCTCGTATTTCTGCGCTGTACCTGTTTTGCCGCCAACCCTGTACCCTGCAATCTGTGCGTTTCTGCCGCTACCGTTTTGCACAACGCTTTCTAATATTTCACGAACGGTTTTCGATGTCTGCTCGGATATTACCCTGCGTACAACCGTTGGGTTTGCGGAGAAAATCTCCTTGCCATCAGCCGTCAACATCTTTGCGACTATATAAGGCTGCATCAAATTTCCGCCGTTTACAGCCGCACAAGCCGCTGAAACCAACTGCAAGGGCGTTACCGCAATACTTTGACCGAAACCAATACGTGCAATGTCGGTATCCCTAATGTATTTTTGATGAGTAACAATACCGCTGCTCTCGCTACCCAAGCCGCTGCCGGTTGTATTTCCAAAGCCGAACTTGTATATGTAATCGTAAAACTCCTCTGTTCCCATGGCCAATGCCATATCTATGAATGCACAGTTGCAGGAGTTATCCGCACACTTTGTAAGGTTCTGAGTGCCGTGCCCGGCGCTTCTCCAACATTTTATCCTTTGCCCGTTTACATATCTTGCACCCGGGCAATTGCAGGTAAAGTTCGTGTTAATTGCACCGCTGTCAAGTGCCGAAGCCAAGGTTATGATTTTGAACGTAGAACCTGGCTCGTAAGCGTCTGCCACAATGCGATTTCGAGATAAATTACCAAGTAGCTCTACATCGCTTCTCGGAGGATTGTTTGAATCAAAACTCGGTAGTGAACCAATCGCTACAATCGCTCCAGTTTTTGCATTCATTATTATTCCCTGAGCAGACTTTGCATTATTAACTTTTAATGCGTTATCCAGCGCCTTTTCTAAGAACGCCTGAACAACGCTGTCTATCGTTAAAACCAAATCGTTTCCGTCCTCGGGAGGAATGAACTCCTGAGTGCCATACGCTATGGAATGTCCATCTCTATCACGCTCGGTTAGCATTCTGCCATCTATGCCTGCAAGGTACTTATTGTACTTCAGCTCAAGTCCCTCTTGACCGTTGCCCTCAACCTTGTTTGTAAAGCCCAGTACCTGTGAAAGTAAATCACCGTAGGGATAATATCGCTTTGTATCGGTAGCTATCACTACACCTGGACCTAACTGCAACGAAACTATTTCATCTGCTACATCTCTTTCAAGCTGTCTTGCAAGCACTATTTCGCTTAAAGGCTTTTCGGTAAGCGTATTGCTTACCCTCTTGTAAATGTATTCGTAGCTGAGGTTCAAGCCCTCAATATTTGCAAGCTCGGTTGAAACTCTCTCCCATTCATCCTTTTGAATGCGATTAGGCCATATAAGCACCTTGTAGGCGGTTGCGCTTTGAGCTAACACGGTTCCGTTTATATCCATTATTTCGCCACGCTTAGCCGTAACCGCCGTATTGCGTGTCCATTGCGATAGGGCTTCGCTTTGATATTTCTCCGCTTGAACCAACTGGATAATAAACAGCTTTACAACAACAAAACCGAACAAAACGGCAACAATAACAGAACTCCAAAATACTCGGTTTCTGCTCAATTTGGTGGGCTTACCCATAAGTAACCTCCATATCTTTGCTTATCGCCTTTGTCCCATACAATTACGGATTAGCGCCATCCTGCATAGTAGGCGATAGATAACCGTCGTCAATCGCCTGTTGAGTCAGCCTGTTAATATCCGTTTTCGAACTAATCTCATGATTAAGCTGCTGAATTTGCTGTTGCTGCTCGGAAATGGAGTTGTTTATGTCTGTCAACTCCGCATATCCTGCATGGATTTGTGCATATCCTGCAATTACTGCAATTATGCCTGCGGCGACGAACAGCAAAGTAAAAACGGCAAGAGTTCTCCTTGCGTAATTAGGCTTAGGAACGCTAACAACCCTTGTTCTCCTCGCCGGTTGGGCTGGAGCTGGAGTCGTTGGCTGTACCCTTGGCTCATTTTGCGGTGCTACCTCTGCTTTATACGCAGCCGAACCCACGGTATAATAGCGATTAGCATTGCTATTAAATTTTCTCTCTTCTGTTGCCATATTATGCTTTGCTCCTTTCTCGTATTCGCAAATCCTATATTTTTTCCACTGCTCGTAGCTTTGCGCTTCGAGACCTTGGGTTAATAATCAACTCGCCTCTGCTTGCAATAGTAGGCTTTTTTGTTAGTCCTTTAACAATAGGCAACTTATTGCAGTTGCACATAGGTGCTTTCGGGTCGCAGGTGCAGGGATTTTGCATTTTTGCAAACATTTGCTTTACTATCCTGTCCTCAAGCGAATGGAACGTAATTACCGCCATCACTCCGCCAACATTCAGTAAATCTACTGCGCTTTCTATTGCTTCTCTCAATCCGTTTAGCTCGGAGTTCAGCTTCTCTCTTATAAGG
>JAAZFD010000352.1 GCA_012511925.1 Clostridiales bacterium | reverse complement strand
GTGTATGTTTTTGCGGAATTTATTCTTGCCAGAGTATATGGTTAAACCCTCCATGCGCCTTGGGGAGATACCCAGCTTCAAGCAAGCATATAAAACAAGTCTTAGTATGGCTTGGCCAAGTGCTATTGAGGCACTTTTAGTCGCCCTTATTTCCTCTTTTGATATTATGATGGTGGGCGGTTTAGGCTCGTCAGCTATAGCGGCGGTGGGTATTTGTACTCAACCCCGTTTTATTTTGCTCGCTGTAGTTTTAACACTTAATATGGGTGTAACCGCAGTTGTGGCACGAAGGAAAGGTCAAAACGATATTCAAGGTGCAGTTAGCGCATTGAAGCAGGCTTTAGCGATTTCCTTTGTGCTTTCGATTATCATAACTATAATAGGTGAAGTTTTTGCACGGGAATTGCTAATTTTGGCAGGTGCAAATTCAGATTATATTAACGAGGCTGTTACTTATTTTAGAATAATTCTTATAGGAAACTTCTTTTCCTGCTTGTCTTTGACAATGACAGCGGCTCAGCGTGGTTTTGGGAACACCCGAATATCAATGATTACAAATACAACCGCCAACCTTGTAAACATTCTCTTCAACTGGCTATTGATAAACGGAATTTGGATTTTCCCAAGGCTTGAAGTAATGGGCGCTGCCATTGCAACGAGCATAGGCAATTTCGTTGCATTTTTAATCGCTGTACGCTCTATTACAAGGCGAGATGTGCCATTAGCTATAAGGGATTTGAAAATCAAGTTCGATAAATACACTATTAATAGCATTGGAAAGGTTTGGGGTGGTGGTTTTGTTGAACAGATTTTTATTAGATTGGGCTTTTTCTTGTATGCTAAAATGGTTGCATCTTTAGGAACGACCGAATTTGCAACGCATCAAATTTGTATGCATATTATTAACATTTCCTTTGCTTTGGGAGATGGGTTTAGTGTAGCCTCTACGAGCTTGGTTGGGCAAAATCTCGGTGCAAAACGTTCTGACTTAGCAATAATGTATGCAAAGGTCGGTCAACGCATGGCAATGGTTATGGGAATACTTTTGAGTATTCTATTTGTATTTCTGCGTGTACCTTTGTTACGTTTGTTTTCGAACGATGTAGATGTAATAACATTGGGTGCTAAAATCATGTTTATTTTGGCGTTGGTGTGCCAGATACAGCCCTCACAGGTTGTAATTTCTGGTTGCTTGCGTGGTGCGGGGGACTCTGGATATGTCGCATTGACCTCATTTTTAAGCATAGGACTTATTCGCCCTGCTTTATCGTATTTCCTTTGCTATACGATAGGTTGGGGCTTGTTCGGTGCATGGATAGGATTGTACTTCGACCAGCTTTCAAGGCTTATATTGAATATTATTAGGTTTAGAAGCTGTAAGTGGACAGCAATACGTCTTTAATCAGTTAAAGTACATACTTCTCAAGCCACTTTGCAACGCCGTCATTATCATTTATTTCGCAAATATAGTCGGAAATAGCTTTCACTCTGTCTGCTGCGTGTCCCATGGCAACACCTATTCCGCATAATTTTAGTATCTCAATGTCGTTGTAGTCATCACCGAATGCTGTTGTTTGTGCTACATTTAAGCCTAGGAAGTCAATTACTTTCTGTGCTGCATTCTTTTTACTTGACTCAATATGCGCAAGCCTGTACCAAGTTTCGCCCGAAAAAGGAGTTACGCTTACATTCGGAAATTTGTTTGCAATTTCTTGAACCACCTTATGTGTCGCTACATCTATGGTAACCTTATACGTATCTTGAAACAATGGTGTAGCAAAATCATAGTAAACAGCATGTCCATAATCAGAGGAATAGTTTCCGATATGGGATATGTAATAGCCTGTATCGGTTTCAACGGTTAACATTCGCAATTCGGGGCGAGTTAAAAGCTCGATTATAAGTGCATCAGAGGTAATTTTGTCTAATGTGCATTTATGGATTATCTCATCTCCAAAGCGCACTAAAGAGCCGCCGTTTGAAATTAAGCCGTTTGGTTTTACAATTTTCACAAAGCGCTTCGAAGAGGCTTCCGACCTTGCGGTTGCGAAAACAAGCAATATGCCTTTGCGTTTGCATTCCTCTAATACCGATAGCGTGTATTTTGATATTGTTTTTTCGCTTGTTAATAGCGTACCGTCTAAGTCTAAGAATATAATTTTAGTTGTTTTGTTCACTTAACACCGCCCATGAGAAAATAAAAAAGGCGAGAACTAAATCGCCTTTTGTGGAGCTGATGAGCAGATTCGAACTGCCTACCTCCTCATTACCAATGAGGTGCTCTACCGACTGAGCTACATCAGCACGAAGGATATTATACAATGGCTATGGAAATAATGCAAGCAGTTTTTATGGTGAAAGTGTATATAATGGCATTAACGGCAAAAAAATACCCCTTATGCAAGCATTTGCTCAAGCCCTTCGCTCATTGATGAATCTAACACCAGTGGTCGCTTAGTCAGCACATCAATTACCTCAGGCTGTATGACTTTTGCTCGAGCGTAACTCCTTATCTGTTGCTCTTGGTCAGAATGCTTTTTCATTTTTCTAAGGATGTCCACTACCCCTTTGCTGGATATAGTTCGTGCAACAACTAAGTTAAACTCTTCTTGTGATAAGTTGCTAATCATAACTACATCGATAAATTCTTCTTTTAGGATATAAAACATTTCGTATGGTATGGGTTCTGGTTTTTTCTTTCTACTACTGCTGTTACCAAAAACCGCTTCGCCAAGTAGCCCTCCAATAAAACCGCCAACGAGTGCACCAACGATTGGAATGGGGATAAGTACTTGTCCAACAGCTGAACCGCCAAGTGTCATTGCGCCTGTGCCAGCGGCAGCAATAAACTCTTCGCCCGACAAATCGCCCGATAATAAACCGAGAAGCGCAGGGCCGAATACGACAGCCACAGTAACCGTTCCACATATAATTCCTTTGCCGCTAACGTTATTTAGTCCTATTGCTTTACCCATAGATGTATTTGCTATAGCGGAAGTGCTGATTGAAGTAGCTAATTTTTCAGAAGCAGCAAAAACAGGGTTAGTAACAAATGCAACGCTTTTGACTGCACCTGCACTGGTTAAAAGTTTCGTTGCAAATGGGTTAATAATTTTATCTCTGGTTAACTGCATTGTTAAGGCATATATAAAAACACCTTTGCCCATAACCTTAATGCCTGTCGCTATTGCAGCGCACGCAGCCTCCTTAACAGAACCACCATTCCATAAGGTCAATGCAAATGATAATACTGCCGTTATTCCAGCAGCATTTGAACAAGCAACCGCACCACTTGCCACATCAATAGTTACCGATTCGACAGTACCAGAGATTGCTATGATATTAGCCAGAACGTATGTGAAGTAGCCCTTTCTAACAGAATTTGTCGCAAT